>CAIKDL010000044.1 GCA_903826185.1 uncultured bacterium
ATGGTAGACTGACCGATATATGTACCTGAGTAAGGGGTTTGGGCCTGATTGATTGCACAATATGGCGAAGACGCATTGTTTCCGTAGACCATGATTTTATATGTGACAGATGACGTTGTATAAGGTTGGTCTAGATAGCTTACACTGGTACCACTTGAATCAGCTGGTGTGTTGTCGATGCCACCAAATGGGGCCACTAGCGCTGTGCCGCCTCTGAACAGACCAGAGAAACAGGCCCCTGCACCATCACCGTTTTGTGCGATCATATTCGCATTGATCAAGAATTTTGAATTAGCGGAAGCTGGGGTGAGTGTGATACTCATTCCTGAGTCTGTCCAACTAGTTGATCTTATAATAGTCTGAGTGCTGTAGGTAGTTCCGTATGCATTTACTATACCAGTAGCTCCAGCGGCACCAGTCGCTCCTGTCAGTCCGATCGGACCCTGTGCTCCTGTGGCTCCGGTTGCACCCGTAGCACCTGTGGCCCCTGTTGATCCTGCCGGTCCCTGTGGTCCTGTCGGTCCAGCTGGTCCTTGAGGTCCAACACCACCAGAAGTAAATGCTTGCCAAGTGGCATTTCCAGAAGCATCTGAAGTGAGTACTTTACCCGCAGCCGGAGACATCGCAGCTGCACCAAATCTGATCGTGCCATTTACATCTAAAGTAGCGGTTGGATTTGTCTTTCCGATTCCAACAAAACCGTTATTAGCATTTAATAGAAGAGGTCTACTTCCACTACCACTATCTACAGACTGAATATAACCACTATCGATAGTGGTGTCATAGCCTAAGGCTATGCGCTTTGCCGTAGCAGCCACCTGAGCCACAATAAGCCCAGAGTCTAGGTTGTAGGGGGTCGATGCACTCACGACTTGCAACTTAGCAAAGGGATTTATTGTACCAATCCCAACATTCCCCATGAGTAGAGATTGACCTACAACTCCTAGACTACCATCTGTTTGTAATGACCCCGCCTTCTCTTGGAAAAGGCTGCCGACGTTGATGGGGGCTGAGACATTACCATTTGGCGGCGTGGTCGTAGCTCCTGTCCATGCCAATGCCGACAGAGCTGATGCTCCTAACATAGAACCTATGGCTACTGCTGTGAAGATGAGGGATTTTTTCATTGAAATGATGAGTTTGATAGTCTGTTAATATGAGTATATTATACAGGAAAAAAGACCTCTGCTGAAAAAACGTCTCTGCAAATTTGGGGATAACTATGGACGTACCACCAATAACCACATACCATGATATGATTACAGGCCCAAGCTTCACACTCTAGGGCTTTAACAGATTAAACATAAAAACATATGAACCTGATTACACAATTAAATTGGCGCTATGCCACAAAGAGAATGAATGGTAAAGAAGTGCCTCAAAGCAAGGTAGACAATATTCTAGAGGCTATTCGGCTGACTCCGACATCGTTTGGACTCATGCCTTATTCAGTCATCGCTATCAAAGACAAAGAATTATTGAAAAAAATAAATGCCGAAGCTTGCCAACAACCTCAGTTACTAGAAGGTTCGCACCTCTTGGTATTCGCTATCTGGGAAAAAATAACCGAGAAACAAGTCGATGACTACATGGCGCTCGTTGCTTCTACGCGAGGCATACCAGTCGCTGCACTGGCTGATTTCAAAAAGATGATTTGGGGGATGGTCAGCTCTCAATCCCCTGCCGACATGAACACCTGGTCCGCCAAACAAGCCTACATCGCTCTTGGTACTGGCCTTGTGGCCGCAGCGCTCGAAGAAGTCGACGCTACACCCATGGAAGGCTTCAATCCAAAGAAGCTCGACGAGGTGCTTGGTCTTACTGAAAAAGGCCTGAAAAGCACAGTTCTTCTGATGCTCGGCTATCGTGACGCCTCGAAAGACCAGACTGCAACAGCCAAAAAAGTCAGACGTGCGACGAAGGATCTCTTTACTTATCTATAAATCGTGGTATCATACTCAACATGAGTAATCAAACGAATAACAACATGATTTGTTGCAACGAAGCCGACATTTTGAGGGTTGGTTGTTGATTGTTATCGTCTCTATATTAGCTTTCAACAACGAGCCCTCAAAGGCTCGTTGTTCTTTTACAAACCACAACCATCAAATGCTCGGAAGGGCAAAGGAGAGAAAGTATGTTCAGAGAGATCAATGCAGACCTGGAAGCTGTACTCGAAAGAGATCCGGCCGCCAGAAACAAAATCGAAGCCGTCTTGGTATATCCGGGATTCCACGCACTCACAGTACACAGATTCAGTCATTGGCTTTGGAAATATGAGAAAACCAAGCTAGTCGCCAGGATCTTGTCTATGATCGCGCGATTCTTGACCGGTATCGAGATTCACCCAGGTGCCACGATCGGAAAAGGAGTATTCATCGATCATGGAATGGGAGTCGTCATCGGTGAGACTGCTATCGTCGAAGACAATGTCACCATGTTCCATGGCAGCACTCTTGGAGGCACCGGCAAGCACAAAGGCAAACGACATCCGACCGTGAAAAAAGGTTCGATGATCGGCGCCGGAGCTGCCTTGCTCGGTCCTATCGTAATCGGCGAAAATGTAAAGATCGGAGCCAAAGCTGTCGTATTGAAAGATATCCCGGCGAACTCAACGGTAGTCGGCATCCCCCCTGCGCAACGGATCATCTCGAACGCGTCATGAGACATGGTGGATGTAACAGTGTAATAAAGAACAAAGACCTGCGGTTCCGAGAACTGCAGGTCTTTTTATTGCACACCTCTCCCGATCTTAAAACAAGGACTACAAACA
>CAIKDL010000045.1 GCA_903826185.1 uncultured bacterium
GGTAATGGGTGTCATAGATGTTGTGGTGTGTCTTAACTACGGTCATGCCTATATCTTACTTGAAAACCGAGGGTTTCCAAACCTTCCTGCAAGGTACCGCGCGGCAGAGCCGCGGGGAAATCCGCTACCGCGTATTATACCTCTTTGACCATTGCATCGATGCTCTTATCCATATCCTCGACAGAGGCCGGAACCACTGAGGCAGCATCATCTGTACTTCCAGCAACCTTGGCGCCAGCAGCCGGCTTAATACTAGGAGCAACCGCTCTCTCGGCGGAAAATCTCTTGCTTATAGGGTTGAATTCGGCTGCGATAGCTGAAGCACGCTTACCAAGATAGGTATTTTCTCTCACAGTCGAGATCGTCAATGTGCGTAGAACCGACGGAAATATCTCAACGGCCTTTGTTATTGATTCGATCGCATCCGAACCGACTTCGAACTTGACCCAACCGAAATAAGCTGTGTTGTATTTATCATACGAACCAGAAACCGTCTTCTTGCGCATAGTGTAAGCAAGATTCTCAAGGTGCGGCAATTCTTCGGCAATAACCGAAGCGCCAGCCTTTGTGATAATGCTTTTAACAGCTTCCGCCTCGAAAGGAATCTTTTCCTCCGGAACAGATGAAGCTATCAAATACCCGATCTCATACACGTTCATACGAACATCATTTTGTGTTTCGTCCATAGTTTTTTGCAGTCAGTGCTCCGCTCAAAATAAATCTGCGGAATCCTTTTCTCTCATAAAATGGCCTTATTAAGCCATATTAACCTGAGATCAGGAACTTACTGCGATTACTTGTAATGAGGAGAGACTAACACAAAACTGTATCCTCTGCAATAATCAAGAGGAAACGTCATGATAAAGCACTGAGATAAAATTCTGGTGAAAAAATAATGAGAAAAAGCCCAAAAAATATTCAAGAAACAAAAAGTTCGCAGATATATACAAAGATTCTACTTGAGGCCAAAAAAAGAAACAGCGTTTTCGAGCAACTGCTTGGCAACTTCTGGCTCATTCTCCCTTCTTATACTGGCGATAGACTTCATAACCTCGACCACATAAACAGGCTCGTTGCGCTTACCACGGTATGGCGTTGGCGACACAAAAGGACAATCTGTCTCAGACATCATGCGGTCAGGTGGTATGTTTTTTATCAAATCATCGTAGCTGCGCGCAAAAGTCACGACACCAGTGAAGGAGACCATGCCACCAATTTCTAAAATCGCACGCGCATCCTCCATGGTGCCAGCAAAAAAATGAAAATTGGCTCGGACTTTGGAGTGCTGCTTCAATATAGCCACCGCTTCCTGATAAGCGCCACCATTGGCTGACCCAACACCATTCCTGACGTGGAGCATCAACGGCTTGTTGATCTCATTGGCCAAAGATATGTGCTTAAGAAAAAGTTCGCGTTGCGCGCCCAAGTCTATATTTGCCCCAGACATCGACTTGGGATGGAAATAATCCAGACCACACTCCCCTATAGCTACGACCTTCGGATGTTCAGCCAACTTCTTGAAAGAATCGTAGTCAAAAACAGCCGCCACGTCATCAGTCGGATGAACGCCGACAGTAGCCCAGACATCATCATGTTTTTCTGCAAGCTCAATAGCGCGCTTCGATGACTCCAGATCAGTACCGATGATGATCATACCAACGCCGGCGTCCTTGGCGCGTGCAAAAACAGCTTCACGATCAGCATCGTAGTCTGGGAAATTAACATGGCCATGTATATCGATATATTTCATAAAATCAACTCACGTATTCTATTCGATCTATCCTGAAGATTATTTTCTTAAGAATAGCGGCGCAGCCGGCATATTATTATTATCCACGCAATCTAGTATGGCTTTGGATGTGTCTGGCATGAATGGCTTCAGCGCTATACCTATCATATATATATTGCCAAGCAAAGTCTCTATACAGGCTCGACCTTCAGTTCTTTCTGGAATATTCGACTTCATAAGCCTGAACGGCTGCTTAGTCTGGATAAGTTTATCGGACTCCGCGATCAGGTCCCAGATAGCATCCATGGATTTCTTGAGATTGTATTCTGACAAACCGGTCTCATAGGCATCCGGCAATTTGACTTCGCCATTGAGAGCCTTTACACCATTAGTCTCTGCCATTTTCATGACGCGGCTGACTAGATTGCCCAAACCATTGGCTAGGTTCGCGTTATAAGCATCTTTGAAGCGTTCCGGCGTACACGGACTGTCTTCGAACGGACTAAGTTCGCGCAAACAATAATATCTCATAGCATCAGTGCCGAATTCCTCGACCAGAGTCAGTGGATCAATGGTGTTGCCGAGTGACTTAGACATCTTCACTCCCCCATCGGCGGTTACGAAGCCGTTGATGATGATATTCTGCGACGAGGGCAATCCAGCGGCCAAAAGCATGGCTTGCCACATGGCGGACTGTTGACGGAGATTATCTTTGCCACAATATTGAACCATACCACCAGTATCAACGCACCATTTTTTGAATGAATCATCGGGCCAACCGACCGCTGAGACATAATTCACCAAGGCGTCAAACCAGACATACATGACTTGAGACTCGTCTCCTGGCACAGCTATACCCCAAGGCATCTTGGACTTCAGGCGCGATATCGAAAAATCTTCCAGACCGCGCTCTACGAAAGCCCTGATCTCTTTTTGACGTGATTCCGGAATAACAAATGGTAACTTAGACTTCCCCAGGATTGGGCCACCTTTTTCATAGAGATCCAGCAAAGGCTTTTGGAATGCGCTGAATTTGAAAAAATAATTCTCTTCGTTTATAAGCTCGAGATCCTGCAGCGGGTGCAGTGGACATTTACCATCGACTAACTCCGACTCGGTCTTCTCCAGCTCGCATCCGACGCAATACTTCACAGAATAATTTTTCTTGTAAATATAGCCATTCTTATCAACTATGCGCCAGAACTCCTGAGCCGCTTTGATATGGTGAGGATCGGTCGTACGGATGAAATTTGCGTCAGGACTCACGCCAAGCATCGGTAAGAGCTCCTTGAACTCAGCAGCCGCTTTATCGACGTAGGCTTGCGGATCCATATGTGCTTGTTCGGCTTTTTGATAGATCTTGAGGCCGTGCTCGTCAGTGCCAGTATTGAAGAATACATCGAAGCCACAGAGCTTCTTCCATCTAGCGATAGAATCAGCTCGGATGAATTCGACCGCATGACCTATGTGCGGCTTGGCATTCACGTATGGAAGCGTCGTAGTTATGTAAAATGGTTTAGACATATTTTATTTTATCGTAACGGCCTTATCAGTTCTGAACCGTCGCGGCTGCAACTTCATTCTCTAATTTCCTTCTCTTTTCTATGTCTTTGATATATTCCATGAGCGCAGCAGATAGTGGCACAGCCAGTATGGCTCCTAAGACACCAGCGAGCTTGGCTCCGATAATCAAAGCTATGATAACCACGATCGGCGATATACCCACGATCTTCTTGACCACCAAAGGATAAAAGAGCTGACTCTCAAACTGATAAATGAGAACGTATAGGCCTATCAGCAATATGCCAGTACCGACTCCGACGTTGGTGAAAGCCACGAGAATCGCCGGAATAGAAGAAATGATCGGACCAAAGACCGGTATGATCTCGAATATGCCAGCGAACAACGCCAAAACCAGCGCGTGTGGTATACCGAGTATAGACAACACCAGATATACGAGTAAACCAACGACAATGCCGAGAATAATTTGCCCCTGCAACCAGAAAGCGATCTTGCGTTGCGAACGATGCCAGAGATCCATTATGTAAGCATGATGTTTAACCGGTGTGATGAGGCTCAAGAAATCATCAACTCCCTCCTCTTTCACTGACAGATAAAATGACAGTACAATTATGATGAGGAAACTAAGGAAACCTCCGAATATGAAGCTGGCCGTCTGGAATATGCCGAGACCAGTGCCACCACCAAAGAACGATTTCAAACTATTGACGAAATCAGCTACAGATATGGTATGCGAAGCCAGCGATCCAGCGCCAGTACCGAAATCCCTTATCGGCGCCCATAATTCGCCTAACGATATAGACCTCGGTGCCGAGGCCAGAAAGCCGGTGACATCATTTATAACGACTGGCATGAAGAAAACCAGGATAGTGGCCAAGACTCCAGCCAGGATGACATAAACCATGATGGCTCCTATGACCCTGTGCACGCCATAGCGCTTCAGGCGCCTCACAGCCGGTTCTACTGCCGAGGCGATGACGACCGCTGCCAAGACGACCAAAAGAACGTCAGATAGATAATAAAGCGCCACGATACCTATTAATATGAGGAAAAAGCGCACTACTGTGCCGCTACTTATGCTGATATTGATATCTCTGGAAGATTCGGCCATGCGCCTATTATAACACCGTAAAATATTTTTTGAATGGTTCTGAATCCTTGGCTCTGCCGACCATGGCCATATTGAGACCTTTGTCTACGAAGATCTCTTTTGCCAGCTTGGCGATATCTTCCGAGGTTACTCCACGTATTTTAGCCATAAGCTCGTCAGGAGTCTGTACTGAACCCTTGAGAGCATCTTGATAACCGCAGAATTCGGCACGCGCATCGGAAGTCTCCAAACCAAGCAAAGTAGTTCCGGAAATATAGTCTTTGGCTTTTTGCAGCTCCTCGGCGCCAACCGGTTCATTTTTTATGCGACGACATTCTTCGAGAATGCCTTTGATACCCTCTTCAACGCGAGTGTTATCTACACCAGCCGAGATGGAGAGAAAGCCGTGATCAGTGAAAGAATCATTGTCTGTTTTTATGTAATAACAAATGCCGAGCTGATCGCGCATCTTGGAGAAAAGCCTGGAGCTCATGCCACCACCAAGGATTGAGACAAGGACCTGCATGATAGGCATCCTCTTATCTGTTATTGGGAATGACCTAAAGCCGATGATCAAGTGCGTCTGATCCGTTTCTTTGAAAGACGTGGCAATAGCCGGCGCAGATTGTGATTCTTTGAC
>CAIKDL010000046.1 GCA_903826185.1 uncultured bacterium
GAAGCTATAATAAAGATCTTACGAGAGTAAACTATCGCGCATTCATTTAAATAAAAATGGCGACCTTAGCAGATCGCCACTAACTCCCACGTTCTTCAACTTCCACCAAGACATGTTGATGAATGAATGCTGTGTCACCAAGCTTCACAGGTAGTCTGTACCGGTTGAAAGCTGGTCGAATCGAGCCTTCATGATCGATCTTAACCACGAAGTCATTCGAGACTTTGACCTCGCCCGTCATCACAGCACATCGTGGCGCGCGGCCTTTGTGCGCTCTCCAGAAATTCCGAACCAGATCGACCGACCATGGCTCGTATCCGAGAGGATTGATCTTCGCGGCCTCCACAAACAAACGAATCGCATCTGGGAAACACTCACCAAACAAGCGATGGTCCGGATCTCGGCCACTGTTCACAAGAATTTCCAACCCTGCAGCTTGGTCAAGCGTTATAAGCCCGCGTTTGACTCGGATATCGACACACGGATACGCATACAGAAGAAAAAGCCTTTCTCCTGAAATAAGATCTTTGTCATTCAAATTGACCTCCTTTCTAGTTTTATTTTGCGGTTCAAGCTAATCTCTTGCAATCATAACCAAAAGGCGGTTAATTGCAAACTTCGCAAGTCCCCCCGGCGACTTTGCCGGCAGCCTTACTGGCAGGTTTCGCACCGCTTTTCTTGGCATTCCAATTGACTTTCAAGAAATGTGCGCCACAACTCATACATGGATCATATGCGCGGATGAGTTTCTCGATCTCTTTGTTTATCTCTTCCTTAGGCATCTTTTCTATGAGATTGTCGACCAAGAAACCAACGTCGCGCTCGATGTTTACCTGATTTTGTCCTGTCGGAACTATGACTTCGCCATCCTGAACAATACCTTTATCATCCAAAACGACCTTGTGATAGAGCGTGCCGCGTGGAGCTTCGATGACGCCCATACCGACACCGGCGCGCATCGGAGCTTTCACTATAGGTTCCGGTTTGAAAACATTGTTGGAAAGTATATCTATAGACTCATCTATTGAATGAAGTATCTCTATGGCCTGAGCGAGATTGTTGTGGAAGATATCCGTAGACGGAAATAGCTTCAAAGCTTCGGCGGCCGACTCTTTGGTCTTCGGATGCAATTTATCTTTGGCGATGTTAATCCTAGCCAATGCTCCAACCATATAGCTCTCGCCTTTATATTTGTAAGCCGATGCCTGTGAATACGGCAAAGCCACATGCTCTAGATGTGAACGAAAATCTTTTTGCTCATAGACCTCTCCATGATCGGTAATGATCTTGCCTCCGATATATCCAAATGTATCATCTGGCACAATGGCCATATACTTAGTTTTCCTATCGAGATGTTGCGGGGCTTTCCTGAAAACTTCTATCAACCTCAAGACGGCCGGCCTTGCTGCTTGCATCTCTTTCACCACTTCTGCAGCGCCTTCAGCTGATGGAAATTGCAGGAAACCGCCAATGACCGGGAATGTGGCATGAACACTGCGTCCAGCTACCAACTGTGACAAATGATTACCGGCAGCCTTGATCTGGAAACCATCATGAAGGAGCTGGTGCTGCTCCGGGTCATTATCATCGAATTCAAGAAAAGCATCTTTGTTATAAAGATCCGGCATCACGAAAAGATATAGATGTAGAGCATGATCACGCGACACTAAGCCGTGCATGGTGAGCTTACGTAGCAACTTGGTCTGCGACGTAACTTCTATACCAAGTGCATTTTCACAAGCTGCGATCGCGGCCATGACGTGAGCATTCGAACAGGTACCGCAAATGCGCGATAGATGCGCTGGTATGGCAGCAATGCTCTTACCTTTCATGGCAGTCGTGAAGAATCTCTTATATTCAATGATCGCAAATTTGACGTCAGTGGTTTTTCCGTCTTCCACAGTCACGTCCATAGAGGCGTCGCCTTCGATCTTGGTTATGTGCTCCAGTTTCAGATTTACTTTGTGCATATTTTAGATTTAAGATTAAATGATTAGCCTCTAAGCTCTGCGACCAAACCATTGACCTTCTCCAAAAAAACTTTGGGGTCCATTGGGCAACCGGGTATCTCTGCATCCACTTTCACAACATCGGAAACTTTCTTCACTTCCGGCAGAGCTCCGAATCTAGTGACTAGATAGTCGATGCTATCCTTCTGTTCTTGAGTGAATGCATTACGCTGACCGGCTGGCATACCAACAATGGCACAGGATCCGACAGCTACCAGCTTCTTCGAACGGCTTCTGATATCTTTGAGCTTTTCTACTTGCTCTGGTCCAGCCATAGCACCCTCTATGAAAGCTATATCGAAACTATCCATGACGTTATTGGACTTCATAACTCTGGCATGGCGGAAATCGAAGAGCTCTTTCCATTCTTGCCAATGATCGTTCATGACTTCGGTCATGACGATGGTATTATCCTCACAACAAGAAAAAGAGAACCAGCCTACAGTGATCTTGGGTTGATTTGACATGGGAAAAGTATACCACGACTCATATACCGTGCCATAGGCCTGTGATATAATATCTCATGTATAAATGCCTATGAGAAAATCACACGATAGCGTCTTTACGATCGGTATCGGCGGAGCCGCTGGTGATGGGGCGCGCGAAGCCGGTAACACTTTGGGAACCATATTAGCCGAGCTCGGCTACGAGTCTTTCGTGTCATTCACTTACCCTTCTCTTATCCGGGGCGGACACAATTTCGCACGACTTACATTTAGCAAAGAAAAGGTCTATTCCGACCATGAAGCTTTGGACGTTTTGATTGCTTTGAATGAGGAGAGTATCGGCTTGCACCGTAACGAACTAGCGAGTTATGCCGTCGTATTTGCCGATTTATTCGAACAAAAAGATCTAGCGGCGCTCGGCAATAACGCCGTGGCATTACCTATGGCCGCCACCGTCAAAGATATGAATGTGCCCGCCATAACTAGAAATTCCATGGCTCTTGGCGCTATCTGTTATTTACTCGATCTTGATTTCGAGCTTATGCAAACTGCCCTCCAGAAAGCTTTCAACGGAAAACAACCCGAAACGAATATCAAACTGGCAGATATGGGATATCAGCTTTTAAAAGAAAAAGGCTTCAAACACAAAAAGAAGATCTCTCCCAGTCCAGAGAAAAAAGAACTCATCGACGGCAATTCTGCTCTAGCCAAAGGCCTCATAGCAGCCGGCTTGGATTTCTATGTAGCCTATCCGATGACGCCAGCCACCTCAATACTTCATTTTTTGGCTTCCAAACAAAAAGACTCCTCACTCCGAGTTATTCAACCTGAAAGCGAATTGTCAGTTATCAACATGGCCCTTGGAATAGCCTACGCCGGAAAACGTGTGGCTATTGGATCAGCATCCGGAGGTTTCGCTTTGATGCAAGAAGCCGTCAGTTGTGCCGGCATGATGGAAGCCCCTCTAGTTATAGCCGTTTCCCAAAGACAAGCCCCGGCGACAGGATTACCAACTTATTCTAGTCAAACAGACCTGCGATTCGTCATTCACTCTGGTCACGGTGAATTTCCTAAGATAGTCATAGCCCCAGGTGATCCAGAAGAATCATTCTACGCCGGCGCCGAAGCCTTGAACTTGGCGTGGAGATATCAACTACCAGTCATCATTCTTATAGACAAGATCATATCCGAGCATGCTTCGACTAGCCTTTTGAAAGCCGACAAAATAAAGATCGACCACGGCTCTGTAGCTACCGAGCTCGGAGAAAAATATGGTCGTTACCAAATCACGTCTGACGGCATATCGCCAATGGCTTTTCCTGGCACGCCAAACACGATAGTAAAGACAACTAGTTATGAACATAACGAAATAGGTATAACCATAGAAGAGGCTGGACCCACAAAAGCCATGCTAAACAAGCGCTTCGCTAAAACAGAAACCATAATAAAATCTCTGGACCACCATGAGACTGTAAAAATATATGGCAACCGTTCTAGTAATGATGTAATAGTATTCTGGGGTTCGACCAAAGGACCAGTCTTGGAGGCTGCTAAATATATCAAGAAGTCCGTAAAGTTCGTACAGATAATCTGGATGGATCCTTTCGACGTTAAGAAAGTCACTCAGGAACTTTCTGGCGCCAAGAATATAATATGTGTTGAATGTAACCACGACGGCCAATTAGCCGCTTTGATCCGCGAAAAGACCGGTATAGCAGTCACTGAGAAAATATTAAAGTTCGACTCTAGACCATTTGAGCCGGTATCGTTGGCCGAAGAGATCAATAAAAAGATATAAGGACACCAAAAAACAAAAACATGCCACTCAATTTATCAACAATCTCAAAGATCACCTGGTGTCCAGGATGTCCGAACTCGCAAATTTTGGTCGCCATGAGACAAGCGATCAGCGCACTCGCCGACTCTGGGACTTTGAAAATAGAAAACCTTGTGGCTGGCGCCGGCATCGGATGTCATGGCAAAATTTCAGATTATTTGAACACTAACGCTTTTACGGCTCTACACGGCCGTCTTATACCATCTCTGACTGGCATCAAGTGTGCCAATCACGACTTAACCGTCATTGGTATGGTTGGTGATGGAGATGCTTATTCTGAAGGATTGGAACATATCATCCATGCCGCCAGACGCAATTCCGATATAAAAATCTTTGTGCATGACAACCAGGTTTTCGCATTGACTCAAGGACAAGCTTCTTCAGAAAGCCCCAAGGGATTCAAAAGCAAGACAACTCCAGCTGGTAGCATAGAAGAACCTTTCGACGCCTTCCCTGTCCTACTCTCATCCGGCGCCACATTCGCGGCACGCTCTTATGCTGGTGATATCGCTAGGACCAAGAGCATCATCGAAGCCGCCATTAAACACAAAGGATTTTCTTTCGTAGAAATCATCCAGCCGTGTATAACCTTCTTCGACACGCGCGATTATTTCAAAGAGCGCGTATTCTGGCGTGAAGGTGGTCCAGCCGAAAATCAATTCAAGGCCATGGAACTTTGTAAGAAAGATGGTGAGAAGATTCCGCTTGGAATTTTCTATAACGTCGAGAAACCGACATTCGAAGAGCAGCTATTAAAATAGAAAAATGAACCTCAAAAATTTCTTCAACCCGCATTCAGTCGCCGTGATCGGCGCATCATCCGACAAGAATAAGGTCGGCTATGCTCTAGTATCAAACCTCAAAAATGGAGATAAACGAAACATATATCCGGTTAGCCTTTCAGAAAAAGAAATCCAAGGTCTCAAAGCTTATTCTTCCGTAAAAGATATTCCTGGCGACATTGATCTGGCTTTAATAGCCGTACGTGCCGACATTGTCCCGACGATCATGGAAGAATGCGCCGCCAAAGGTATCAAGACGGTAGCAGTCATATCCGCAGGCTTCAGAGAGATTGGACCAGCTGGTATAGAACTAGAAAAAAGAGTCAGCGATATCGCCAAGAAAAACAACATCGCGCTTTTGGGACCAAATTGTCTCGGTGTATTAAACCCGGTTACTAGACTAAACGCTTCGTTCGCTGCCGATTCTCCACAAAAAGGCCATATCGCTTTCCTTTCACAGTCCGGCGCACTAGGAACGGCCGTCTTAGATAAAGCATTGGAAGAAGGTGTCGGTTTTTCTAAGTTCATAAGTTTAGGAAACGAAGCATCTCTGACTGAAATCGAATTTCTAGAATATCTTAGAGACGACGAGGATACCAAAGCCATACTTATGTACGTGGAAAGATTGTCCGATGGACCAAGATTTATCAAGCTGGCTTCGGAGATCACCAAGAACAAGCCGATCGTGCTC
>CAIKDL010000047.1 GCA_903826185.1 uncultured bacterium
GCTGGAGCTGGAGCTGGAACCGTAGTTGAAGCCGACTTGACCCCCTTCACACCAGTACTTGTAGCAGAAGTCGAGGTTGCGCCTGCACCACCGGTGCCCCCGTTCAAAGTATTCAAAATCGAAGAAAGATTACTAGACAAAGCCTTCGGAGTAACATTAGTGGTCTTATATTCCTTGATCTGATAAGCCTGACCGGTCTCATAATTGAACCATAGATAACCGAAAGCCAAGAACGAACAGGCACACAAAGCCACGGCTATAACCAGCATCAACCTACTATTCAACATTATCCTGAAAGCCGCCACTTTGCTCAGATAGCCGGCATTCAGCAATTCCCTTCTCTTGATATTATTGATCTGCACCGAAGGCATTTGCTTCAAAAGGTTTACGTTCTCGAATTCATTGCTGGCGCCGAGCATGGCCAAACCGATGACGCTAGTGTAAAGCATCGGTATAATCTTTCCATCCTCGCCCTTACCAGTAATAACACCTCCCTTACTAACCAAACCGCCTTGACCACCAAGAATACTCTGCGACTCGAAATTATTGAAATGCGAAACCGAAGTGACCGGCTTACCAACGATCTCACCGATTTTCTCTTTTATGCCACCAGCCATAGACGCACCACCAACCAATATCATGCCATCTATCTTCTCATGAAAAGAATTCTCGAAATAAGCCACGACGCGACTGATTTCCTCAGCAATATTCTTAACCACTGGCTCCATCAAGAAAAATAGCTCATCTGACATACCAGTTCCAACCGCGATCTTTTTGGCCTCAGCAGTCGCCTCATCGACATTAAGTCCTTGAGCTATAGCCTTAGTCATGTCTGTGCCACCTAAAGGTATAGTGATAGCCAATTCGAGCTCATCGTTGCCTTTCACAACGCTGACGTCAGTGGTACGAGTACCAATGTCGATGATCAGAGTATTGGTAGTGTTAGGAGCAAGCAAAAGTCGACCGATACTTAGTGGCTCCAAACCGAAAGCCACAACGTCCAAACCGACTATATTACAAACGCGAACATAACTTTCTGCCACATCCTTGGCTATACCCATGAAGACGATGCTTAAGCCACCACCGCCGCTGGTACCGCCAGCAGCTACGGTCTTAGTTTTGATATCCCAATACATGCGCGACGGATTGATCGGCAATACCTTGATGATCTCCTTCTGAACCATCAAACGCAAAGCCGCACCAGACAGAGGCGTACTCATCACGAAGTGATGCGAAAAAACCTGCGATTCCGGCAGTGACAAAATGACTTTGTTAGTGGAAACTTGGCGTGGCTTGACGTGCTGCAGCAAAGCCTTGATCTGTTCTGCTAGACCTTTTTCGTCCAATATGCGTCCGTCTTTTATGAGACCATCTGGTAGTTCTACGCGGCCGTGGTTCTCGAGAGAAAAACTAAATAGTTTGCTGAGCTCGGCGAGCTCTATGGTTTTGTCGGAGATATCCAACCCGAAAGCACGATCGAAGTTGGTGTTCAACAGCTTCTGAACCTTCTCATAGCGCTGTCTGAACTTATCTTTTATATTTAAATCTAAAATGTCTTTCATGTTGCTTAAAAACTGGCGCGCTGGCGCGCTGCCCCGCACTATAACGTAAAGTCACCGACTTCCTGCCATGATGATATCACAGATTGAGGTGTGTTTGTAGCTACTGTGACTTGTAATTTGCGGACAAATGAAGAAACTGTGCTGGAAGCCTTGATAACTTTGGAATTGCCTGAGGCGACTAGAGTTATAGTACATAGAGTACCGCCGACAGTCTGGCTTAGTAAACCGGGATAGGTAGTGAATGTGGTCGAAGACAAGGAAAACTGGCCTAGGGCGTACTCTACACAGCCGTTTGCTGCGGCCCAGGCTTTGGCTGAGTACAGCTCCGAGGCACTCATGGAGGCATGGCTAATGGATTTCATGACCACGGTTGTACCAATGATCACGGAGACGGCTGTGATGATAAGAACGGTTATGAGGGCGATGAAGCCTTTCTTTAGTGGGCGCGCAGCGTGTGGCGACATGGATATATTATACCATAGGCCGTGATTTGATGGCCCCCTTGGCGGCGGGCGCGAGATAAATGCACTTTGCGTACATCGCAACTTTGACCGGAATCCGGTCAAAGTACCAACTTGCCCCGGCACACCCCCCGCCACACACGCTTGGCGAGACTACGCAAAAAACTAATTAGAAATCCTCACCGTCGCTGTGAAGCTGTAGGTCTTGCCATAAACAGTCTTCTGGGGATTCCTTGGGTCAATTTCATTGATATTGAGCGTAATCTTAACGACTTGGGTGTTAGCGGAAGGAGCAGACTTGACGAAGGAGAATCCTGTGACATTTATGTTGCTCGGTGTCAGACGCACGGCGGCGTTGGAACCCTCACGCATCCACAGAGAGCTGGTGGCGACATAGAAGATCGTCGGGGTCTTGGTAGGATCGGCGACGTTTATCGACAAGACATTACCAAGGCCAAGGCTGTTACCATCGATGACGGTAGCGCGGTTAGCTCCTTGAATATCGATGATGCTTGAAGGTGACGCATTACCAAGGTCCATGACCACATCCGTCAAAGGATTATTGATAGACAGATCGATAGAACGTCCAACAAGATCCAGAGAGGCTGTTCCGATAGGATCATATCTCAAATACATACAAGTGGTTGTACCAAAGCTGACCGGAATGCCTGGCAAAGATATCTGGCTAGTAGATGTAGCGAATGTGTACTTCCCACCAGAAGTATATGTGGCGACACTATTGAGTGGTGTGGTCGTGCCAGCATTGTAAACAAGTCCGCTATCACATGAACCGGAAGTTTGGTTGTAATACAGTCTGACATTAGCAAGATTAGTATTTGGTAATGAGCCGTTTTGTGTAAATGTAATACCGGTGATATGCAGATCTGGTCCAGAAGATGAGCGAGTAGCAGTGAAGGCTCCACCCAACATCACATTGGTTGTCGGTAACGTCGTAGTAGCTAGCTGTGTACCAGACCAACCGAAGGTTGTTCCAGGGATGCTGAACAACCAATTGAGGTTGTTGCCATTGTCGACACTACCTCCGCCAGCGACTAGCTGGTTAGTGGCGATATTGTTGGAATCTTGAACATTCAAAACGTTCAGCACGTTAGCCGCAGAAGTATTCGGCAAGATCTTCCATTGGCTACCAGAACTACTCGAACGCAGGTTCAAGTATTGACCAGTCGCGCCAGAAAGATTGAGCGCACCCAATATCTGGAAGACCTTGCCGGCCGAGAAGGACAAACTGGCTGTAGAAGATATATTCTTAGTCAAATTGTAGAATGTCGTAGTTCCCATGCTTGTCAGTGACTGATTACCACCATTCAAGACGATGGTACTTGAAGCTGTATAGAATGAGCTGCTGCTAGTACCACCGGCATTGAGTTGGCCACCAGAGTTAACATTCTGACCTTGAGCAAGTTGGAGAACTTCTGCGGCTGACAAGGCACGGTTATATATACGGA
>CAIKDL010000048.1 GCA_903826185.1 uncultured bacterium
AAAGAATACCCTCCAGCAGCCTCCATCTCGGCGATGCAAATATATTTACGACACTATCAAACCGTAGCCGAAACGGGTATCGATGATGTTGACGTACAGATTTTGACCCCAGCTTTCCTCGATTATCTCTTCAAGCAGGCCAAGCGATATAGTGCCACAGATCTCAAACGATTCTCAGACGATAAGCGCTATGCCCTGATGTTCTGCTTCTTACTGGAGACCCGGAAGATCTTGCTGGATCACCTGGCTACAATGCACGACCAATACGTCACGGATATGAGTCGGCAAGCCAGAAACATCCATGAAAGCAAGTATCGCGAGTTACGCAAACGCCAAAAAAGAGCCATCGATGTCGTGCTCGATACTACCCACCTGGTCCTTGATTGGCCAGAGGATGAGTCGTTCTCGAAAAAGATCCTCTGGCAGCAGATCGACGAAGTAAAATTGCGTGGCGCCATTAATGACTTACACAAATTTAAGCGACTCGAAGAACGTGGTTACGGGGATCTGATCCTAACCCGTTATCCAAGTCTTCGTAAATATTTTGCCGAATTTATTCAGCTACCATTTGCTGCTAAGCAGGAAAATGACAGTCTGATCCAGGCTATTGGGATTATCCGTAAGCTGGATGCCGGCGAATTGAAAAGACTGCCACAAGATGCGCCAACCGACTTTGTTCCTATAGAGCTACGACGTGTACTGAAGGATTCGGCAGAGACTCTCAACCGCAATGCCTGGGAGACAGGGGTGGCTTTGGCTATCAAAGATGCGTTGCGTTCCGGCGATCTCTACCTGCCGCAAAGCAAACAACATGTCTCCTTTTGGGATTTAACCCTCAACGAGACTCGCTGGCAAGAAGTGCGGGCATCTTCTTTCACCGAGCTCCAACAGCCACAACAGCACGAAATCAAAGCTATTCTCACCCAACAATTCCACGAGGAGACCGCCCTGGCGAAGAAGCGATTCGAGCTCGATGATTTTGCGGAAATTCAAAATGGAAAACTTAAGTTGAAACGGTATGATAAAGTGTCTGTACCTACTTCTGTCGCCACCTTGCAAAAGGTTATCGATTCACGGTTACCCTTGATCCGAATAGAACAGTTGTTGATGGAGGTCGATCAACTCACGGGATTCAGCCGTCACTTCAAACCAGTTCAAGATCACAAGTCCCGGCCACAGCATTTCTACCGAACGTTAATGGCAGCCCTGATTTCTCAGGCGACCAATCTCGGCGTGGTCACCATGAGTGCAAGCGTAAAGGATACCTCTGTCGATATGCTTCGACGGGTTTTGCACGACTTTATCAGAGAAGAAACATTAACCAACGCCAATGCTGAAATAGTGAACCAACATCACAAATTGCCTATGAGTGCTATTCATGGGGCAGGAACTGTCTCATCATCTGATGCACAACGCTTCGGAATTCGTGCCAGCAGTCTGTTGGCTTCATATTATCCGCGGTATTACGGCTATTATGAAAAAGCCATCGGCATCTACACGCATGTCTCTGATCAGTACTCCGTCTTTAGCACCAAAGTGATTTCCTGTAGTCCACGTGAGGCATTGTACGTCCTTGATGGTCTGCTCGAAAACAACACCATTTTACAGATTCGTGAGCATACGACGGATACCCACGGCTACACCGAGATCATCTTCGCACTCTGCTACTTGTTGGGTTTCTATTTTATGCCACGTATTCGAGATCTTAAAGACCAACAACTTTATCGTGCAGAAAGAAACGTTGACTATGGTATGTTCACGCCATTGCTTACAAAAACTGCCGATCTCGATATCATTGAAGAACAATGGGAGGAAATGATTCGCGTGGCCATTTCACTGAAGCAGCGCACAGCCCCTGCACATGTGATCGTGCAGAGACTGAC
The DNA here is from genome assembly GCA_903826185.1 of uncultured bacterium. Taxonomy (GTDB): domain Bacteria; phylum Patescibacteriota; class Minisyncoccia; order Phycocordibacterales; family PALSA-1337; genus C7867-002. The sequence goes on from CAIKDL010000048.1 coordinate 1,884, forward strand.
CAACAGCTTTCCTTCAGACCGGCTGTCTAAGGCGTTTACCAATCTTGGAAGGATTATCAAGACCGAATACATCCTGAGGTATATCACTGACCCGGCACTACGAAGAACAATACAATTACAACTCAACAAGGGCGAATATCGACATAGGTTGCCACGCCGAATTTTCTTTGCCGATCAGGGTGAATTCACGACAGGTGATTATGAAGAAATTATGAACAAAGCCAGTTGCCTAAGCCTTGCTTCCAATGCCATCCTGTATTGGAATACCATAAAAATCAACGATATCGTTAACGATTTGAGGTTGCGAGGAGAAGAGATCGATCCAAAAATTTTATCTCATATCTCGCTATTACCCTTCAAACATGTGATACCGAATGGGACGTATTTCATTGAGGACGTATAGCAGAAAAAATACGACAACGGAAAATTCAAAACCGTAACTTTCTGTTCAAATGCGCCCGCTGGTCCATCTTATACGGTTCACCCACCGGCAGCCGGCAACTCTTGATAATG
>CAIKDL010000049.1 GCA_903826185.1 uncultured bacterium
AAAGCGTGTAAGGTACCCATTTTCTTAGACAACTAGTCTCTCTTGCATTGTATTGTAATCTGTTTCGTACTGGCGCGCAAATTTTTTAGGCGGCATGCCGAGTGATGTGTGTATGCGTAAGTTATTGTAATAATACATCGACCTGTAAAGTTCAGCAGTTAATTCTCCAAGTGTCGTGAATCGGTTAACATCCCCGATGTCTACTTTCCAATTGCTGAAGAATGATTCCTGATATCCATTCTGCCAAGGATTTGGTGTACCTCCCAAACTGAACATTTCTCTTTGGCTTTGATCGTCGGTATCGCCGCCGGTACGTATCCTTCGATTTTTATTGGTTCGACCTTGCTTGTGACTATTGCAACACGGGGGAAAGGGAAGAAGTAAAAACTCTCGCTTGACTTCTATTCCTCTTGGTGACTCGGAAGTGATTACGGTGATGAGGTCATTTTAAAAATTGACTTTTTAGCCCAAATTACCTCTGACATTTGCTACTAAGTCCATAATATCATGTAAAAAATACCCACATTGACTTGTTTTTTTAATTAACCTACCATTAGCGTAGATACATAGAACTAGAACAATCAAAGGAAAAATAACCAAACAAAGAAAGAGGTGGAAAAATGAAGAAGGAACAAGTAGCTGTAAACACTGGAAAGAAGAAAAAGACCGATAAAGCTATGAGCTTATTTGGCCGATCGGAAAGGCAAACGCTCTTCATCAGCCGAGGAATACTGGCGCGTCGGTTCAAGAGGGGGATAGATACAGTCGTATCGACTCTCTCCAAGATGGTCGCAAAAGACCGTGTGACTGCCCTGATCAATCGCTCAGGCGAGACGGCCTATGCCTGTCGGATTCCGACAGTGCTTAGCTATACATCTTGGGAATTGATCGAGCATATCGCCGACAAATATTTCAACTCTGTCGGTCGCTGGCTCAGCGACCGGCTGGCCAAAAAGCAGCCCACAAAGTTGAAAATTGAAGACCTGACAGCGTTCGAGAAGGAACTTGAATTGCCAGCGCAATTTATTTTCTATTTCGTTAAATGCTTCGTTGATTGTGGTCTGATCGTTGTCGACCGAAGCTACATGTTGTCGCTTGCTCAGAAAGATTCCGATCTTTCTGCTGCCAAACTGAAGAATGTTGTTGTCGCGCGCAAGCTTGCGACTCATGCCGATCAGGAAGATCCATCTTTCCTGAAAGACGACCTTTTCTCTATTCTGGGGAAATTGCATAGTGAGCACAATGCGAAGACTCAGCTGACGGTCATACCAATCAAGGTTCATGATGTGTTCAGTGTTTGTCATATCTGCGAGATCAGGATTGGTCATCAAGACACTGATTTTCGCGAGCTGGAATCAACAGTTGTTCGCTTGGAGTCCATGACTCGAGCTGAACGACCGGACCTATTGGTCGTGAGTGGCCTCATACAAGGCAGCTTCCAGCACACGCAGAAGAGTCGCCGAAGCACATTGGTCAAGGGCCTGAAGAGCAGTGGTCAACAATTGGCTCTGGCCAAGTTGCTGATGCGTCGCTTGTCCTCGTTGGGTATTACCGTCATACTAAATAAGGGTGATGACGACAAGATATGGTGTGAAAACACGGTGGTGTTCATGATGAAAGCCATCGACGAACACCATACTCCTGACAAAAAGAAGAAGTCGGCGCATTTCATGCAAATCGATCGCATGAAGGGTACTCAGATGTGGGACATGGTCTATGATTTCGCATGGCGTATTGCTCTCGAATATCAGATCCGTGTTGGCCGGCGGTTTTATTCCGCTGATGAAGTTTTCCGAATGACTAATGGCGGGATCAAGATGGAAGAATCCATCTTGTTGTTGTTGGCATATAAGGGCCTTACCAGCGGAGAGTCGCTGCCAAGCGATTATGGCAAAGTGCTGGATGTCGATAAGATTCCGCTGCCGGGAAAATCATTCGATGATTTCGCGGTGGTGGATGATTGTTGCTTCGATGTCATTATTAAAGACCGAGCGCATCAGTTCAGTCGGCGCATCTCGATAATGAATAAGCACTTCTTCCGTTTGACCGCCAATTCGATGATTGGCGATCCGACGAGTGCTATGCGGTCTATTGTCGCACAGCTCAACAGTATGGGGGTGGAAAAACCGGATGTTATGTTCATAGAGCATGAACTGCAACCGTTTGTTTTCGCTACGCGCCACACTTTAGTGGCTTCCATGCCAGGTATGCAGTTATCGAATATTGGTCGACGGAGTCAGTACTCAAATATCCAATCTGATCCTTCTCATCGGGTTATGACGACTCGGAGGGAAGTGGCGGCGAGCGGTACAATGCCGCTGTCGTTCTATGCAGATGGCTCGTTTGAGGTCAGCATGGTGAATCGACATTACATGGGATTGGCGGGTGTCTCGAAAGAGAGGATCGCTATTCCACTCTGCTTCGATTGGCAGACTGGTTCGGTCACGGCGAACAGTGATCTGCAGGCGATATTCTTCGATTATTGCATGCACCACATCTTGCCAAACTACCCAATGTATCTGTTCTACGGTGGTGATATTGTCCAAGGCTTCAATTACAGCCATCATGCTTTTGAGAACCAACGCATGGGTCTTGTTTCTGTGGATTCTCAAAAAGACTTCCTCCGGAGCTTGATTCTGTGCACTCTTACGGAAGTGCCTAAAAAGGACCTTGCGGACAACTTGAAGCATGTCGGTATCGTTCCTGGTAATCATGAATGGAACTCCGGTTCGAAATGGCCCGGCGTGATTCATTGTGAGATGATCAAGAGCGCCTTTGAGTTGGCATTTATGAATGCCGGTGTTTTTATACCGGTATTGGGTGGTGACCCAAATGATTCTCGGATCAAGGTCTACGACTCGGCTCAGGACAGTGTAGGTAATCACTACAAAGTCTGGGCTGGCCATCAGCAAGTCGGTGGATATGGATTCAGATTCCAACACATGCTGGTTGAAAGAGGTACGAAAGGCCAAGGTGGCCCACCAGTGTATGCTCTGAAGTCGCAGCTGACGGGTAATTCCGAAAGCATGACCGGGGTCGATATCTTGGTCAGTGGTCACTGGCACAGCCCTCAGGTGCTCAAAGTCGGCAATGTTACAGCAGTGATTACTGGATCACTTGCTGGAATCAGCGGCTACGAGTATCTGAAGGCGCTTCATGCCACAATCGGTTGTTCGGTTATCTTCGTCGGCGGAGGCTTGCCTCCGACGATAAGGTTCTTGAACGCCGAAAGCTTGGCCAAATATGAACCGCAAGGATTTTACTCGCGGAAGAATTTGGCCAGCCTCGGCTGTAAAGATGATCAGGGTTTTGATCGTCTCAAGCACGGCTTTTCCAGGTTCGCTGGTCAGCCGCAAAGTGCCATCCAGAAGTTCCTTTGGAAGGTCATTGATGGGCTCAATTGGGATCCAGGATCCAAATTGAGTTGATCTGACAGATGTTTCGACACCCCCGCAATTTGCATTGCGGGGTTTTTAATATCTAGGAAACCCCGTACGAGGAAGGCTCGGGGCTTCCGATGTGCGGGGATGAATGGTTCCATCTGCGTCTCATGACGAACGTCGTGATGTGGTACGCTAAGTCACATGAGGATTCAGAATTTGAACCACTCCACATATCAGCACCAATACCACGTGGTATGGGGCACGAAGTACCGCAGGAAGATACTCAAGCCGTATGTGCTTGTCGAACTCAAGAAGTCTTTCTTTGAAACAGTTAAGAAATATCCGACACTGTGGATTGAGAGTATGAATACAGACGATGACCATGTTCACATGCAGATTGAAATTCCACCCAACATCGCCCTCTCAGATGCCATCGGTAAACTAAAGAGTGCATCAAGTCGTCACCTCAGATCAAAATTCAAATTCATACGTGAGATATATATTGAAAAGGATGGCATCTGGAGTGTCGGATATTTCTCATAAACAGTAGGTTTAAATGAGACACAAGTAAAGAAATACATTGAGTGGCAAGGAAAGAAAGACAAACCACAAAAAGCTAGACTGTTCTGAATCCTCGTGCCATACAGGGAACCCCGGGCGAACTAGCCCGGGGAGGAGGTCATTTGATTGCTCGTGCTATAATACGCGGTAGCGGATTTCCCCGCGGCTCTGCCGCGCGGTACCTTGCAGGAAGGTTTGGAAACCCTCGGTTTTCA
>CAIKDL010000050.1 GCA_903826185.1 uncultured bacterium
AACTACTCACTTCCAATTTCACCAAGCTACCGAAAACCGGTCTTCGAGGCCGTAGCGCTTCAGGCAATTCTTGGTATCGTGAGTCTTATGATTCTGGACGGCGGTACTACGGCCCGGATTTGTGGCATAGCGTTGGTTGCATTTTGGGGTGGAGCGACAGTTTTGATCTGGAGACGGCCGCTTTCGCCGACGAAGATAGACATCGAGTTGATTAGGTTAGGCTACTTGCCGCTTGTCGTTCTGGCCTTCTTCTTGGTTCACTTCATCTGGACGTTGAGGGGTGTTGAATCCGATGTTCCTTTTTATGTTTAAGTAATATTTAGTTGTAACATGTTGATGTTAAAGGTTTTTTCTCCTATTTTGTAATTTAGCTTTAGTGTCTGCTTTAGCCTCAACACTTGAAACGACTTCCGGTGGCCTCACGCCAGCCAGGTCAAAAAGTTTTTTAACCATCCTTCTGGGGTCAGGCACCATGCAAAACGAGACCTTGCCGTCGATGATGACATCCGTGGCACAGAGGGAACTCAACTGCTTTATCCCATCTTCAACGGTAAGGTCAAGGGACTTCCAGCATCTCGATAGCTCCCTGACTATCTGATAAGCAAGCATAACAACCAGTGCATGACCTTTTGTGCGGTCGCCGTTGCGCAGATAAATCGGACGTATTTCCAGTTCGACCGTTTTACTCGTGCGGAACGCCTGTTCCACAAAAGCCAGATCCTTATATCTGTCGTGTATCACATTTTTGTCTGCCATCTCATGGGAAAGATCGGTCTTCAGCACATAGCAACCATCAAGCTTGGAGGCCTCCTCGAGTTTTTCGCAGTCCACTTCCACTCCCACGATCCCCGATTCTACAAGCGCATTCATCCAGTCCCCCATTTTCAATCGCTTTATCAGTGAATTCACTTTTTTAACGGCCGTAGCAGATTTAGATCTGGGATGCGTTGCGAGATGCTCGTTCATTTTGCGAACCTCGCATTCGACTCTTTCGCTCTTATCCTTTCTATTCTCGCCGATCTCGCAGGCTCTGAAAGGATTGCGACGGCAAACATATCGCTCACCGGCGTTTGTGATTATCTCCGATACGTTCTCGTCAAACAATTCCATCTGCAGTGCCCCATTTTTCAGAAGCTTCTCCACCTGTGACTTGGTTATAGCCGTTATATAGTGGAATTTTTTCTCATTAAGTTCGGTCATCTGCGGGCGTTTTATCATTCCTCTATCGCCTACCAGCGTTATCTCCGCGCCATCGAATCTCTCTGAAATTTTCCGCACCTGGGAGTTCACTGTCTTCATATCCATCGTGTTGCCCCGGAATACCTCTATGGAAACTGGCGCCCCCTTTTCGTCGCAAAGCAGTCCGATGACTATCTGCTTCTTCCCTCTCTTCTTATCGCGGTTGTATCCAAATGCGGCCAGTTCGTTCTTGTCGCCCTCGAAGTAACTGCTCGTCACATCGTACAAATACAAGCCAGGCTTTTTCTCCGAATGTCTGAGTCTGAACAATTTATCTTCTATGTCAATTTGATTCCGGCACAGCCATTCGAGATTTGAGTAGAGGCTGTCCTCGTTGAACGCATCGAGATGGAGCAGAGCCTCCCCCGCATGATGACCGGCGAGCCGCACCGCAGACAACCGCGAGCCCTGGTCAATCACGCGGGCGATTACCTGCCACATCGCGAGCTTCCCATCGCGGGCGACACCAAGAGCACTCTCTATGCCGAGACGCCTCGCCACCTCACCAAGGAGATAGACCGCGCCTACCGACATTCCCTGCTGGAGCTTCATCCCGTTCTTTCCGAAGGCTATTTTTTTCAGATCGTGTTTGTGCTTCAATGCCAGCTCCAGCGCATTCAAATCCTTTTTCGGCCAATCCGTCAGGTTCAGTATGGTGTGATGGCGGTTCTTGCCGTTCTCCCGATAGCTGTCGCGCAGCAGAATCCTCTCGTATTTGCCGGTTTTGCATCTGTCTATGTGCATCTGTCCTCCTTTTTAAGACTGTAATCCGCCTTAGTGACTGCATTATAGCACATATAAAATTAAATACAAGTCTATTTATAAAAATAATGATAAATATTTTAGTGACTTAATATTAAATAGCAAAACATACCTATCTTATTTATTATTAATTACTTGCAACTATTAACAACTTTTAATATCTGGAAGATCCGCTACAAGATGGGAGTACCTGCCCAGGGTTGTGTGATGGGAATTGGATCGGGCGGAAATGCGGTGCGTTCAGTCTACTGTCCGGACAGCGTCTTGCGGAGTTTTGCAGACAGGCCCTCAGTCGTTAACGGCTTCTCGAGGAAATTCACGCCTTTGTTCAGGACACCATTGTTCGCGATGACATCGGCCGTGTAGCCTGACATGAAAAGGGTTCTGATGCCTGGGCGCATTGCACTGATTCTGTCCCTGAGATCCAGTCCGCTCATTTCTGGCATGACAACATCGGTCATCAGGAGATGGATG
>CAIKDL010000051.1 GCA_903826185.1 uncultured bacterium
CCACTTGAAGTATTAACCAGGTCAGATTACTATACGTCTAAATTACCAGTAGAGTGCAGAAATGGGTGGGGTTATTCAGCACCTTGCTAAATTATGCTAAATGTGTTACTGTCAAATCAGTATGAACACAAAAAGGTCACAACATAATACATCGGACGTTCCGGTTGTTGTGGCCTCAAAAAGACCCACAACACCAGCAGAGCTGTTAACCTGGGCCATTACAGAGAAGCATGCCGCCAAGACTATCCGTCAGGTCAAAAAACTGAATGGAGTCGTCGCCTTGGCCTTCAGGTCTGGAGCATTAAGTCAGGACCAGTATGGTGAATATTTGAAAGCACATTAACACCGCCGGGGGAGCAATCCTACCGGCGTTTTTTTGTATTAGCCAGGTAATCGGCTATATACTCTGATAGTTTCATCTTCTTGTTAGGATCGGCGGCCTTGGCTATCATCCCATGCAATGCTGAGGCGATCTTGTCTCCTTTGCGATCCACTTCAGCTTTATGTGGGTCGAAGTCATTCTTCTCTAAAATCTTACTAAACATGGCGTACGCACGGTGATACATCTTAGCGACGCTCTCCAGGTGCTGCTTCTTATTTCTTCTATTTGGATCAGGGTCGTCGTTTCTGATCTCACCAGCGATGGCATAAGCGATATTCCTGAAGGCGACTAGTTGGTTCAATATCTCATCTGTGATTATATTTTTGATCCTGTGTTGTTCGAAGGCGTTCAGGACAATTTCATTGACAGGTTTACTGGTATCTTGACCGGTTTTATTGACCAAAAGATCGGCCAGATCTTTCACTGCCTCTCTATCAGCGCCGATTATAACTTTAGCTACCCACATATTTTTTACTTGAGTACCATCAGGAGTCTTGCCATATTTGACCGATGGTGCCCAGCCCTTCATGATCGTATGCTCAAGAGTCATACGCAGCTTCTCACAAGCATCTTCGGCTTTACTAGTGAAATCGAAAGCCAAACCGAACGTGTTTCTTCTCGTCCCATCTGGTTTTTCATCCTCTTCCACGCCGGCGATGACGAAGGCGTCTATGTGATTGAAGAAGTCATCGAATTCAGAGGCTATCTCCAGGTGTGCGTCTTTACCGAACATGTTTCCAGCTTCGATATTCTGGCATAAGACTGTTTCGGTGATCGATCCATTGGCTTTTGCGATTTGTTCTTCGGGTGTCAGGTCTGCATCTTTTTTCTTGAAGTCTTCGACTGCCTGTTGAGCCTTAGTCATATCAGCAACAATCTCGGTGTCGGGGAATTTGGGATTACCTCTGAAATCCAAAGGATTTACTCTTTCTTCGCGGCGTTTTGCACCCAACTTTTCATAGTAATCTGTAAATTCACCGATCTTCTGGGAATTGAGGGGGCCGCTAGCGGATGGGTTTAGTGGGGAATTCTTTTCCATGTTTGTGTTTTTAATTGAATATTCAAACTTTAGGCCCTATTTTTGATTTCGTCAACAAGTTTCTTTAGGACATCGTCGGCGGAAAGCTGGCCAATCTGACCCTTGTTACGGCTTTCGAGAGTGACTTTGTTCGCGGCCACGTCTTTGTCACCAATGATAATGAAGTATGGAATCTTGGCGGTCTTGGCGTTGCGGACTTTTTTGCCGAAGTTGTCATCTGATAAATCTAGTTCGGAGCGTATCATGAGTGCACGGAGCTTTTCGTGTATGTCTTTCGCGGCCCTCATGTGTGTTTCGCCGGTTGGCCCATTACCTATCGGGATGACCTTTACTTGTGTTGGAGCAAGCCAAAGAGGGAAGTTACCAGCGTAATGCTCTATGAGGAATCCAATGAAGCGCTCGTGTGTTCCGAGCGGTGCGCGGTGTATGCAAAGAGGGGTCTTTTCTTTGCCGCCGTTGTCTATATAGGTCAAGTTGAAACGTTTGGGTACGGCAAAATCTACTTGGTTCGTAGCCAAAGTGAATTCGCGTCCGATGGCGCTCCAGACCTGGACGTCTATCTTCGGCCCGTAGAATGCCGCTTCGTTCGGGACTTCCACGTAAGGTATCTTGGAATCGATCAAAACTTTGCGCACCATGTCCTCGGTCTTTTTCCATAAGGTTGACTCGTCGACATATTTTTCGCCAAGGCGCTTCGGGTCGTGGGTGGAAAAGCGCATGATGTATTTGTCGATACCGAATATCTTGAAATACTTTATGTACATGTCGTTGACAGCACGGAATTCGTCCGCAAACTGCTCCTCTGTGCAATATATGTGAGCATCATTCATTTGCAGAGAGCGCACGCGCATGAGCCCGAATAATTCTCCGGACTTCTCTTGACGGTAACAGGTTCCGTATTCAGCTAGGCGTAGTGGCAAGTCGCGGTAGCTCTTCGGACGTGCGGCGAAGATCTTGTGATGGTGCGGGCAGTTCATGGCTTTGAGGTAATATTTGCCACCCTCATATTCCATAGGCGGGAACATCGAATCTTCGTAATATGGCAAATGGCCGCTCTTCAGATATATAGAATCTTTGGCGATGTGCGGTGTTCGTACGCGGACATAGTTCATTTTGAACTCGGTTTCCTTTGCCAACCTCTCGAGCTCTTCTATAAGCACGCCGCCATTGGGTAACCACAAAGGTAACCCTGGTCCAACATCATCATCAAATTCGAATATGCTCATCTCTTTGCCGAGCTTTCGATGATCACGCTTCTCGGCTTCTTTCATCATAGCTTCATATTCCTCGAGCTCTTTTTTGCTGGAGAAAGCCAATCCATAGATGCGCGTGAGCTGGGTATTTTTTTCACTTCCACGCCAATAAGCACCAGCGATGCGAGTAAGTTTGAAGGCATCGGCTTTGATCTCTTTTGCCGGGTTTTCTGCATGGCCGCCTCGACAAAGGTCAGCGAAAGATCCTGAGGTATACACGGTTATCGGCTGTTTGGCAGCGGCGATTTCTTC
>CAIKDL010000052.1 GCA_903826185.1 uncultured bacterium
AATCAGGACAGCTTTATTTACTCACTTAGGTCAGGCCTCGAGACATACCTCGTGGGCTCTGCCCCGAGGTAATTGATTCTATCCATGACACAAAACAATACAAATACCAATCAGTCCGCAGATAAGGATAAGGTCTTCGATTTTGCGAAAGACTTCGCTAGGTCCAAGATGCCGAAATACGACTCCGAGTGGCTAACTGTAGCTTTCAAACCGTCACCAGATTTGGACGACGAAATATCCAAATTATCCTGGGGTCATGGGTTGTTCATGCAGATCCCCAAAGATACTTTTTGCCGCCAGTTTGTGTTTGCCGACGGTAAGTATCAAGACAGGACGATTGAAGAGATAAAAGCCGGTAATCCGAAGACAGATTCAAAGAAAATCTTGTTTCTATATCCAAGCGGTCCAAATTGTTACACCATGGATTACGACGGCGCCTCACTTGATGATGAAGGAAATGGGAAAAAATCCGTGACTGGTCAAGGATGGCAGATCGATGTCGAATGGGACGGCGATAAATTTACTCCTTTACCACAGACGAACCACATGACTCTGATTACTTAAATTCTCCATGGAAGAATTCGAACTTACATATCTCGCGAAAAAAGAACTCATGCCTAAGCTCAAGGGCGTCTCATTCAAGGAGATGTTGGATATTTATATACCATCTTCGTCGAAGCATCCAAATCTTAGGATCAGAAAATCCGGAGATCGATATGAGATGACAAAAAAGCAACCAGTAAAAGAAGGGGATTCCTCGCACCAACTAGAGATGACCATACCACTGACTCAGGATGAATTTCTGGAGCTAAGCGGGCTCAAAGGTAAAAGAGTTTCCAAGAACCGTTTTTTATATAATGAAGGTGGTTATACATACGAGGTGGATGTATTTCAAGAGGACCTCATAGGCTTAGTATTGGTGGATATAGAATTCAAGTCGAATGAAGAAAAGAGCCGATTTACGCCTCCAGCTTGGGCTATCGCTGACGTTACTCAAGAAGAATTTGTTGCTGGCGGTATGCTTTGCGGAAAAAATTATGGGGATATACGAAAAAAGCTGGACGGATTTGGGTATAAAAAGATTTATATGGTTGGTTAGTATGAATATTCCAAGACTGCTATACTTATAGCATGATCTTCAAATTACTAGTTTGGATTGGTGTCTTCATAGGTGCTTTGATCGGTGGCTATATCGCCACACTCTTCGGCGTCGGTGCGTTTTCTTTGAACTCCATCATAATAAGTGTGATGGGCGGAGTCATCGGTATTTGGGCCGGATACGAGATTCATCAATTGCTTTCTTAAGCCACCACCTCGGTGCTTCTCGGAGCGATTTGCGTGATCTGCGCAGTTGGCATTTTGGCACAAAAATCCGCCCTTCTTGGGGTGCGGATTTTGAGTGACGACTGGTCATTGTCTGCTGACATTTTCCGGAGCGAACTCCGGATGCTGTCTGGCGAATTCAGCTGCTCCATCGTGTTCGGTAAACCACCAGAGAGCTTCTCTCTCGGATGGATCGTGGCCGAGGTTTACCCCAGCTACCCATCGATTGAACGGTGTTTGAGCTGCTTCAAGTTGTGCTCGTTTTTTCCGCACAACCAAACTCTCATTTTGCCGAATCGAGCTTTCAGTTAAGTTCATAGTACCTCCTTTCTTTAGAACTTTAGCTGGCTGTTTATCTTATGACCAATGAAGGACCTTCTGCCGAGAATTATAGCTCCGTCACAAAGTTTCGCCAGGGCTCGTTTGTGGATAAGCCTTATTTGTGTTAGAACTTGCTATACTTAACCCCGTGAACAAAAAGAACTATAAGAGCCATAAGAACGATAGGGGCCATAAAAACGGCAAACAGCTGGATAAGCCATCACGCCCTCTTACCGGCGTCATTTCTACCACACAGAAGGGTGCAGGTTACATAGATGATCCTGATCCAAAGAAAGAGTCTGTATACATAGAACCGGGCAAGCTCAACACCGCCCTAGATGGTGATACGGTTGAGTTCATTGTGACGACAAAACACATACGTGGAATCTCAACAAAAACAGGAGAGATTGTACGAGTTGTAAGCCGTGCCAAGCAATTTTTCGTTGGTATCGTCAGCCAGATTGATAAAAATATAATCGTGCTTGCCGATGACCGAAAGATGTATGTGCCAATTTCCGTTCCACTTGTTCGAGCTGGTCAAAACGGCCAGACTGGCTTGGCCGGAAAAGTTAAAAAAGACGACAAAGTGTACGTGAAGCTTAGTTCATGGACTGATCCAAAAGCAACTCCTACCGGCGAGATTGTACGTATTCTTGGTCAGAAGGGAATAAATGATGTTGAGATGGAATCGATTGTCCTTGAAAAAGGGTTTGAAGTAAATTTTCCAGCCGCTGTTGAGAAAGAAGCCGAAGCAATAGAATCCAATAAAATCATAACTCAAGCCGAGTTCGCTAAGCGTCGCGATGTGCGCGAAACTCTGACATTTACCATCGATCCATTTGATGCAAAAGATTTTGACGATGCCATTTCTTTCAAGAAGGTAAATGACGGCAATGCGGGTGCGCAGAGTGGTCGTCCAGGCGCGAACCTGTATGAGATTGGCGTCCATATCGCCGACGTATCTCATTATGTTCGCGAAGGCACAGCTCTCGACAAAGAAGCGGTGAAGCGCGGATGTTCGATATATCTTGTGGATCGTACGATCCCGATGTTGCCAGAAGTCCTTTCCAATGACGTCTGTAGCTTGAATCCACATGAAGACAAATTGACTTTTTCCGCGATCTTTACCATCGATGACAATGCTAAGGTCCATTCAAGATGGTTTGGTAGAACAGTTATAAATTCTGACCAACGCTTTACATACGAAAACGCACAGGCGGTCATAGACGGCAAACCTGTCGATGAGGGCGCGCAATATCACGACGAATTAGTGATATTGAATCGTCTGGCAAAGATTTTGCGCAAACAGAATGCTTCTCAGGGTGCAATCGAGTTCGAGCAAGAAGAAATTAAGTTTCGGCTCGATGAAAAAGGTAAGCCGATTGGCGTCTATGCTAAAGAGCGTTTGGATACTCATAAACTAGTCGAGGAATATATGCTCCTAGCCAATCGTGAAGTTGCTAAATATATTTTTGATTCTATAAAAAGGAAAGGAAAGCGTGATACTGGTGCTATCTATCGTATCCACGATGTGCCAGACAAGGAGAAGATTGCTGATTTGGCAGCTTTCGTCAAAGCTCTTGGTTATGACCTTCGAGTGAAAAATGGAGAAGTCACGGCTCACGATATAAACCACTTGCTCGATCAGATCGAGGATACTCCTCACGAGTCGCTCATTCGTACAGCGACCATCCGTTCTATGCAGAAGGCGGTTTATTCCACGAAGAATGTTGGCCATTTCGGTTTGGCGTTCTCATTTTATACTCACTTTACTTCGCCAATTCGTCGTTATCCAGACTTGCTGGTTCAGCGCATCTTGGCTCGTCATATAAACAATGAGCCATTTGGCGATCGTGAAGTTGTAGCGTTGCAGAAGTTGGCAGAGAGCTCGACTGAGCGCGAGATAAATGCCTCAGAAGCTGAGCGTGCTTCGAAGAAGTTGAAGCAAGTCGAATACATGAGCGAACGCGTCGGTCAGACTTTTGAAGGCACGATTTCCGGTGTGACTAAGTGGGGAATATATGTGCAGGAAAATGAAACTAAGTCCGAAGGCATGATTCCAATCGCCAAACTCGGCGAAGATTATTTTGTTTTCAATGGGAAAACTTATTCCATAACAGGAGAGAGGACGAAACAAAAGTTCACGCTCGGTGACCCCATAACTTTCAAAGTTGTTTCTGCTGATTTGGACAAAAAAATTCTGGAATTTGTTATACACACGTTGCATTCTGCGCGTATGATGTCATAATCAACAGTAGTCAGGAATTATTTCTGTGCGAAAGCGCATATAATGTCGAAGAAATAATTTTCTCTGTTTAAAAAACTCAATATCTATGTGCGGCATTGTCCGCATGAAACTCAAATGAAAAAGAAAAATTCTAAATCTCGTGTCGTTAAGAGCAAGAAGACAGTCAAGAAGTCAAAGAAGCGCACGGCCAAAAGAAGCCGTTAAGCTCGACTGAATGAATAGCAAAAGCCTCCTCAATGGGGGCTTTTGTCGTTACAGGATCCACATTTTGCGCGAGCCATCAGATATACATTATCCGTAGGCGGCGTTATAATGGCTATATGAAAACACTCAAATATATAATATTAATGTTCGCCGCCATTGTGCTTATCAGCCCATCGCTCGCTTCTGCCGATCAGGCCTCGCTCTCAGTTTCATCCTTGTCTGCTGATGCGGTGCAGGTAGTCGCTATTGGGGGAAGTCCAAATGCAGCTGTTTATCTCCACTATATATCTAACTCCACGATTAAGACCATCAAAATCGGCACAACTGATTCTCGTGGTTATCTTACAACTACAGTCTCTTCAGGGGATTATCATATAATGGGCGGCGTCCAGGTCTATGCGATCATTGACGGTCAGCAATCTACAACTGTTATTTGGCCGAACTATGCCAATTCCGGAGTCCTTTCATTGAATCCCGCCAGCTTATCTATGGCGGTAGGCCAGACCTCGGTCGTTGCGGCGTCAGTTGGATCCAATCTGTCAGTTGTCGATAATCTCAATTCATCAGTAGCTTCGATATCTTTAAATGGCAGCCAAATAAGCGTAACTGGTAATATCATTGGTGCGACCAATATCATAATATGCGCCAAGAATGTCGGTTGTAACACATTATATGTATCGGTTGGAACAGGGGGTAGCCAAACTAATACCACAAGCAACACGGTAACGTCTTCTAGCCAAGTCGTGCAGTCTGCGGTTACGAACATGTCTCAGATAGTCCAGGCGGCAATCTCCTTCGCTCAAGCCAGCACAACTTTGAATGTAGGTCAGGGTCAAACTATCCACATAGACGGTTCAGGTGCATTTGGTATCTCTGGAAATTCGAACATCAGAGCAGCGATCGCCAACCTTTCTGGACCAGCCATGTACGTCAAAGCTCTTTCTACGGGGAGCACCACCATAAATGTTTGTGCCGTCGGCGACTCCAGTTCTGTGACCTGCAGCGGTTTCTTGGTCAATGTCGTGCAGCCACAAGATTCATCGATATCATCTTCCAGCCCCAATGTCGTCTTGAGCACAAAAAATGTGACTTTGGATATAGGACAATCAAGGATCATAACGATATCAGGCTCTGGTAGTTATTATCTTTCACAGAACTCTGGTTCCAACTCCGTCTCAGCCAATGTCTCCGGCAATACTCTAACTGTAGCTGGCATGGCCTTTGGTGGTTCCAATGTTACGGTTTGTCAGCAGACGGTTCAATGTGACACCGTTTATGTTTATGTAAATGCGGCTCCATTGAATGGTACAAATACTACCGGTGTTGTTAAGGTATCTTCCAATTCCAATAGTAGCTCGTCTTACTTCAATCGCTATCTATATGAAGGTATGACCGCTAAAAATGTGGCCGATCCGGATGTCACAGCTTTACAGAAATTGTTGGCCGCCAAAGGTTTGTATTCTGGTCCGATCACTGGATATTTCGGTCCTTTGACTAAGGTTGCCGTGCAGACTTATCAGAAGAAAAATGGTCTCAAGCAACTAGGGGTTGTTGGTCCGAGTACGCGAGTCTTATTGAATAAAGAAAAATAGAAAAGTATATGGAAGCTACTATATGCACAGTCTGTCATCAACCGATACGTCCGGAATATTATTTTTGTCCAAATTGTGGTAACAAGCTTCATGTGGCACCACTTTCAACCTCTGTCTGGACTCAGCTGGGTGTGTATGCTTTCAGCGCCATTCTTCCATCGATCTGCTTTATCATGGTGACAAAGTGGCCCGGTGTTAGATATTTCAAATCAACAGACAAAAAAACAAAAACTATCGGCACGATCGCAATAGCTATCTTGGTGATTTCCACTATAGTCACTTACTGGTTGGCATATACATGGACGAAAGAAGCCATACAATCCGCTTTTGACAGCGCGACTGCAGATATGAGCGGGTATTCGTTGTAATTAATGACTCAAAGCTGATCTGAGTTGATTGGCGAGATCTTTTTGGGCAGAAGATGTCGGTGTAGAAGAGGCTACAGGCGCCTTCAAAGCTTTTGTAACTTGTTTAACCTCAGCAGCGGCTGGTGGAGGAGTGTTAGGATTATTCAAGGCGGCGGCGACTTTGGCCGGCTCTATTTTTGGTGTCACCACGGGGACATTTATAGGAGGAGCCGGCGGTGTCGTGTTTTGGGTTGCGACTACCGATAACTGTGTATTTGAATACCAATAAACAATACCCAATATTACTGCCAACACGGCAGCTAGTACACCAGCTTTAGGTAAGTTGCTCGCATGTTTTTGAGGATTGTTACTAGACTCTGGTATTATTGGAGGATTGAATATATTTTTTGACATGCGTTGATTATACCATTGGTGTGATTATGGTTGAAAGGGGGAATGTGTTGATATGTAAAAGACTTTCTGTTACTCAAATCTGCTATAATCCTATTATGGATCAGTTACCAGATAAAGACGGGGTTTTTTCTATCAAAAAAAGGCTAATGAGTTTCGTTCATGCCAGCAGAGGTATTTGGTTATTTGCCAAACATACACACAATGCCTGGTTGCATGCAGTTGCTTTTGTGATTGTTATATCTCTTGGGGCCTACTTCAATATTTCCAGAATGGAATGGATTGCTTTATTCATCGTTTGCGGTTTGGTTTTTGTCTCCGAGGCTTTTAATTCCGCAATAGAAGTAGATATAGACCTGACTTCGCCGGAGTATCATCCATATGCCAGAGACACGAAGGATATAGCGGCCGGAGCGGTTTTATTATCGGCCATTTTTGCCATAATTGTTGGGGTGTTGATATTCTGGCCACACATTGTCAAGATATAATGCTATAATACTGGGGTAGGTTTTATCTAATTAGCACAATTTATTTAATATGAAAGAAATAAATATAGTTTGGAACAAAGTTACAGCGCACTCGAGGTTTTGGGCACTGGTCTTATTCCTTGGGGTTTTGCCATTACTAGCCTTCTATGCCGGTCTAAAAGTAGAGACTTACAAAGTCGAACAAGATCGTTTGACGGGGGGTTCACAACAGATACTTTTCCAGTCTGAGCACGGTATGTGTAGGATCTCGGATTGTACCATTCAAAATCTTTCAAATGAGCTTACTGCTCCTCAGACTATAGAGATTACGTCT
>CAIKDL010000053.1 GCA_903826185.1 uncultured bacterium
GGAGTTGACATGTGTGATTTGGAGTGATAGGGTCAGAGAAGATTTTAATTGGTCTATTTTTCGAAAACCGGAGGCGAGAGAGGTGAAGTGTGCGTTAATACTACGCGCAAACTTGGTTTCTTGCCGCCGGTGTTCTTTTACAATAATTTCCAGCTCAGCTGGAGAGAACGGGGCGGTTGTCGATTGCCTTTTTAAGGCGAGAGAAGGGATGCCCCGAAACTTTTGGTTGGTGGTAGTGCACATGGGGAAACGCGTGCTTCCATGAAGCGAGTAACGACTTATGTTGCGCTGCCGCCACCAAGAAAACAAACCATGGCCGACGGGCCTAAAACGAGAGGAGACAGTAATATGACAGTGAGTAATGAGGGTAGAGTTAATGGTGGTGCTGTAAATGGCAGAATCGTTGGCATTGTGCATCGCGTCAAACGCAAGAAAGATCAGGCGCCGCGTCCTACGCTGGTGTACATCTCTGATCAAAAATTGGGAACAATTGAGAAACATGAGCTTGCGACGGAGCAAGAAGAACTTGATTTCTTGAATGGTCGGTGCCCAATCGCGTGGCGTAAATGCACGCCAGATGAGCCATGTGTTGATCAGAAAATCGAACACCAGACCATCTTTTGCGCAGCCAAGGAAGGTGATGCTCTAGTGGAGCGCCAAGAATGGCAATGCCACTATGATGTCAAGAAGGGTACCAAGAAGCTGGTCGAGGTGGCTGATAAAGTCCCTTGCCATTGGATTGGTCTCGAACACGGTGACACGGTCGCCATGACACTTGGTGGTTCGGGTGATTACTTTGCCTTTGCTTTGAGCCGTAAGCTTGGAGACATGCAAGGTCAAGTCATTCGCATTCCGCCATTCATGCTCGACAAGCACCGCGGAAACGCCTCGAAGGATTGCGACGCAGAACTGCTCGTCAAACTGGCTTGTGAGCATCGTGACGAATTCTATTTCACGATTGCTCCGGACCGGCAAATCATCAAGCTGCGTAATGCGTATCACTATCGGATGGATGTGATGAAGGAAAGGATTGCTTGTGAACAGCGACTTTTCCAACGCACCAGGGGTGACATCTTCTGTAACGAAGAAGGTCTTTTCCCGGAAGGCAGTCTTATCAAGGAATTCGAGCGTCGCAAAGCCAGTGATGTGATTTTGCAGGCTAATCTTGCAGAAGAGGCGATAGCTGAAAAGGCCTTGAAGAATGCTGTCGAAGTCCTCGATGTTTGGAATGAGGTTTTTGCCGACATTGATGGTATCGGATATAAGATTGCGGCCAGGATCATATCCTCGGTCATCGATATCCGACGCTTTGAAAAGCCATCGCAATTGGCCGCATTTCTGGGAGTGCACGTGCTCAAAGACGGTCGCTTCCCACGTCGTCGTAATGGTGAGCTTGCCAATTGGCATCCGGATGGACGCCAAGCCCTCTATCTTTTCGCTGATCAACTAGTTCGCCAGAAAGATCGGACGAAATGGGGTCGGTACTTCTTGGCTCGTAAAGCCGCGCTTCGGGTCATACACCCAGTCGTGGAAGTTGATGAGAAAAGTAAGAAGAAATACACGGACGGCCACATCCATAAGATGGCCATCTGGCGGACATTGACGCGCTTCGCTGAATACCTCCATCGTGAGTGGTGGAAGCTCGCTGATGCCGCGGCAAAAGGGACCGATCAAAAAGCTTGCAAAGCAGCTTAGTGTAGCGAAGTTAGTTTGCCGTGAGGCGAAGGAAACTGTGCTACACGGGCGAGATGAGGTGACTTAATCTCGCCCAAGATTTTAGTTCTTTTAAGTTTGGTGTGAAGCGTAACAGGAGATTCGATTGGTGAAACTAGTCGAGAATGTGTCTTTTGCTTCATGTCACTGCGGCGCGCTTGGTAAGGTATGTGGGTAACCTCGTTATCCTACATGAAAACTCGTTGCGCCGTACGTTTTCTGATAGCATCTAGGTATCGTCAAATCCTTGTGGGCGGTGAATGACATACACAGCCGATGTGTGAGAAGATCTCTGCCCTGCCGCCATTCCTTCGGAGTGGCGGTTTTTTTATTCTATAATCCTTTGACTCTATCTATCACAAAGCTCTTTTCGCCATTGCGAGTATTCACGGTAGCTTTGATCGCCAAGCATCTGTCTGGTGCTATGAGCTCGCGGAATTCACGATATGTGCGAGGGAAGACCACTGAGTCAGCTGTTCCTGAAAAGTCGGCAATGGTCACAAAGGCCATCGTCTCATTATTCTTAGTTTGAATGGTGCGCACTTCATTTATAATAATTGCCAGCACGACAGACTCACCATCTTTCTTGGTCGCCAAAGCTTTTTTGATGTCGATATCTTTTTTGGTGATGACGTCGCGATATTTTTCGAGCGGATGACCAGAGATGTATAAACCAAGTAATTCTTTTTCCCAAGACAGCTTGTCTTTCATGTCAGCCTTTGGAACATCGGCTAGTGTAAGAACTGGAACGCTGGAAGTGTCGCTCATGAGTCCGAATAGCGAGCTTTGATCTCGATGTTTGTTGTCGCTTTCTTTGTTATAACTTAGAAGAAGGTCTATATTGCCAAGCATCACTCCACGATCTTCGCCGAAACAGTCGAGCGCTCCAGCTTTTATCAGAGACTCCAAAGATTTTTTATTTAAATTGCGGTCTTTCACGCGTTCTAAGAAATTTATCAGTGACTTGTATTTACCGCCGCGCTTACGCTCATCGATAATGGCCGTGGAAATTCCTTGTCCGAAATTTTTGATCGTGACCAATCCGAAGCGAATGCGCTTCAAGGCAGAGCTGCCAACATCTTGCGAAGTGTCGATGGCTCCAACGATGCCAGCTGCACTGTCGCCATTAGCGTCCTTGTTGCTGTCTTTCACCACGGTAAATTGGCTGTAGCTTTCATTTACATCTGGAGGAAGGACTGGGACACCGATGCGTTTGCATTCGGCGATAGTTTCGGCGACTTTATCAGTCTCACCGGACTCGCTCGACAAAACTGCAGACAAATATATCTCTGGAAAATGAGCCTTAAGATAAGCCGTTATATAGGCAATGCGTCCATAAGACACAGAGTGCGCTTTGTTGAAACCATAAGCCGCGAAAGGCTCGATCCATTTCCA
>CAIKDL010000054.1 GCA_903826185.1 uncultured bacterium
GATATTCCGGCAGAAAAGTCCTCAAAAAATCTTCCCTTTTCCCTGTTTTGCCGGGTAACCTTCCCCGGTGAATCTGCGTTATAAATACGATAGCGTTTCGGGGTTGAAAGGGGACGTAAAAGCCCTTCCAATTCTGAGACAGTTCTGCTAGTATTGCGGAAGGTTCGGAAGTGAGGCCGGACTTGATAATAGGAGTCAGAAGCTAGGATTTAAAATTTGGTAATGGGAAGGTTATTTTTATAGCCTTTTCCGTCTACTAGATTTCATTTGCTAGATTCTATAATTCTTCTTTTAATCAATGGCCTCGCTCACAAGCGAGCTTTTTCTTTTTTATATGATATTAACCCTGTTTCCGTTATTGCTTTTGTCGGCTCTACCTCACAGAGATTCGACGAAAGCAGAGTACGGAAGCAGTTCCTAATAAAGTGTTTGAACCAAAAGGTCGACGGCAATGGTATCCATTAAAGGATATCGTGGTCGATATATTGAAATGAAAATAAATTTAAACTAAAAATGAGCAAAAAATTGATTTCGGCAGCCCTTACGGCGACCACTTTTGTGTGGGCAGTAGGCGTTGCTTTTCTTCCTGTAGCAAATGCTCAGTCTGCATCTACTCCTGATCTTCAGGCTCAGATCGCAGCTTTGCTTGCACAGATTCAGACTCTTCAGGGTCAATTGAGTTCACAGGGTGGTACGCCGGCGGCAACGTCAGCATCATCTTATTCTTTCACCAAGGACCTCACCCTCGGTTCGAGAGGAGCAGATGTTACCGCTCTCCAGACTCTTTTGATTAATGGAGGATATTTGAGCACTTCAGCAACCGGTTACTTTGGTGCAATGACCAAGGCCGCATTGGTGAAGTACCAGACGGCGAAAGGAATTTCTCCGGCTTCTGGCTACTTTGGACCTAAGTCCAGAGCGTTTGTGAATTCTTTGTCAGTTTCGACTGGCACAACCGGTACGACTGGCACAACCGGTACGACTGGCACAACCGGTACGACTGGCACTCCTGTAGTTGCCCCGGCATCGGGTCT
Source organism: uncultured bacterium (assembly GCA_903826185.1). Classification (GTDB taxonomy): domain Bacteria; phylum Patescibacteriota; class Minisyncoccia; order Phycocordibacterales; family PALSA-1337; genus C7867-002. The sequence continues at coordinate 1,035 of CAIKDL010000054.1, forward strand.
CGCCGTCAGCTTGGCTTCGGTCAATCCTGCAGCGGGTTCTTTGATCTCGAGCGCAGGTGCAGGTTCAGCACGTGTTCCGGTTCTTGCTGTGAATTTCACAGCGGGTAATTCGGGCGCAGTAACAGTTTCCTCGGTTGATTTCAAGAAAATGGGCGTTTTGTCCGACAGCGCAGTTGCTGGTGCGTACCTCACCCAGAATGGTAAGGTGCTTTATCAGTACAATTCATTGAATAGCGGCATGCTTAACTTCTCCGGTATGAACTTGAATGTTCCTGCTGGTCAGACCGTTACGCTTACGCTTGCTATCGATGTCTCGGGTGGTCTCTCCGCTGGTAACACGACTGGTTTCTCGTTGAACGCGGCGTCAAACGTGACAGCTGCTGATGCGAACAACACGGCGGTTACCGCGACGGGCTCATTCCCGTTGAACGGCAACACCTTTACGGTAACGTCCGTTTCAAATCCTGCTCTCGCGTCATTGACGGTTGCCTCGTCTTCCATTGGAAACCAGGTAACAGCCGGTACGCAGGGTAACCTCGTTGGTGCTTGGAACCTTACGGTCCAGAACAGCAAGGTGTATTTGAACGGTTTGAACTTCCACGTGATCGGTTCCGCCAATAAGGGCGACATCCGCAACGTGAAGTTGATGGTGAACGGCACTCAGGTCGGTGCGACCTTGGCGACCGTCGGTCAGGATGGAACAGCGTACTTTGATGCTTCGGCAGCGCCGGGCGTCTTGAATACAGGTTCCAATAATCTTCAGCTCTTCGCTGATGTTATGGGCTCTCCGAGCTATAACTTCCAGTTTGAGATTTTGAATGGTTATGACATCTTGGCACTTGATTCCCAGTACAATATTCCGGTTTCGGCAGGTTCCAATTCTGGTAGCCAGATCTCGATCGCACAAGGTCAGATCACGGTAACTCAGGATACGAATACCCCGACTGGCAATGTTGCAAAGGGTCAGTCATCTATCACTTTGGCAAAGTTCGACGTGTACGCAGCTGGTGAAGCGGTGAAAGTGAAGTTCCTTCCTTTCTCAATTGTTTTCACTGGTGCAAGCACGAGCTTGGCCTTAAAGGATTTGGTTCAGAATATCTCGATTGTTGATGATGCGGGCGGTCAGGTTGGTACCACTATCAATCAGCCTCCTTCCTCAAACTTCATTTCGGGCAGTTCTTCAAATGTTAATAGCTCTGGTGTGATCAGTGGTGCGAGCATGACCTATGCCGACAGCTTTGGTACGTCTAACTCGCCGATCAACTACACGATTCCTGCCAATACGACTCGCGTTTTGTCGCTTAAGGCTGATATTCAGTCAACAGCGGTATTTTCAACAGTTGTTGGCAACCTTATTACCCCGAGCTCTAATAACCTCCAGGGCATGATCTCAAGCGCATCCGGAATCACTTCCGGTGCGAATGGTAGCTCATTGTCACTCGCGGCTTCAAGCCTCTCGGTGACGGTGAACAACGCTCTTGGAACTCAGGTTATTTCTGCTGGTGTTACTGGTCAGAAGATTGGATCTTATGCTTTCACCGCATCTTCTGCTGAAGGTGTAAATGTGAATAACGTAAGCGTCCAGGTTTCGAAGAATACTTCGACGCAGAAATTCCAGAACTTGAAGGTCATGGTGAAAGGTGTCCAGCTTGGCACAACGCAGGGCGTTGTGAATGGCCAGGGCACATACACTTTCTCCGGAACGCCTTTCAATGTTCCAGCAGGAACCACGGTGAATGTTGATATCTACGCCGACACATTGTCGAGTGCAGGTACGGGCACTGTTGATCCTGCAACGAGCCTTACTGGTATTTCAGCAACGGGTCAGGTTTCGAATAGCAACATCTCGCTTGCAAGCAGCAAGGATGGTCAGGCGGTTACCTTTGCAGGTGCTTCCACTATCGCTGCGGGCTCTGATTCAACTCAGGCTCCGGCCGGACAAATTGTAATGGGTTCCACGGGGAATTCGCTCGCGACCTTCCGTGTTACTGAAACGGCGAATGTTGAGAACATTAAGATCACCGATCTTACTGTGACCGACGTGGTGACGTTTGCGTCGACCACATATCCGAAAGCTGCCTTCAGCAACCTTACGCTCTGGAATGGTTCCACGGCGCTTGGTTCAGCTGGTTCAGCAGTAACGGTTTCGCAGGTTTCTACATCGACTGGTCCTATGGCCACTTCGACCTATAGCTATGCGTTCCACTTTGGAACTCCGATAGTCGTTCCTCAGGCAAACTCGGTTTCGTTCACCTTGAAGGGTGATGCGTCATCGTATGCTTCGGCTGGTGCAACCGATAACTCGGGTCACATCTTCTCGATTGCCACGACGAGCGATATAACGGCGCTTGGTGCGACGTCAAACAAAGCTACGACGGTTTCGAGTGTTTCGGGAGCTTCGGGCAACAAACAAACCGTATTGCGCAGTGCAGTTACGGCGACCGTTGCAGCCGTTGGCGGTTCTTCACACAACAAAGCAAATCCTGACAGCATTGGTACGGTGACATTCTCAGCGAACAATGCTGGCTCAGTTGCTTTGAACACATTGAAGATTACCTTCAGTGGCAGTCTCTTAACGGCAAGCACGACGCAGAATCCTGCTTTCATCGCCAGCGTTCAGTTGGTTGATGCAAACGGACAAAACATCGTGAGCGCCAGTGAGGCTACGGTGAGTGCGACGAGCACAAATTCTGTCACATGGAGTTTCACGAACGGTTTCCCGATCTCTGCAGGCGGTTCATACACCTTCACGTTGAAGGCTGATCCGACTCAGGTTTCTGGAGTTGCCAATACTGCACAGTCATTCGGAGCGAATATTCAGGCAGGAACGGACCTTACGTACACCGACGCCTTGGATTCATCCGGAACTGGCAGCCTTGGCTTGCCGAGCTCGGTCACTCCTCTTACCATCAATTCCGTCACCTACCCGATTGGCAACTAGTTTTAGAATCACTCTTTCCTGTCATCCTGGCGAAAGCCAGGATCCAGGATGGAGGGCTTAGAAATTATGTTTCTGATTTGGTTTGTATGGATACGATTGCGCAATACTTGTGACATTGCGCAGGTAAAGCAAACCCCCTCCGATGCAAATCGGAGGGGGTTTTGTGTTATGCGCCGACATGCTGGGTCGACATCCCAGCGTGACGTCGTTGAATAGTTCTTACTATCTTAGATAAGGATGTCTTTTCCCTCTGTCATCCTGGAAGCCGTTTCGGCTATCCAGGATCCAGGTTAATCTTTCTTTAACTTTCTCTGTGTCATAATGCCTGCATGAACCATCTTTATTATGTCTACATTCTTGCAAATAAGAGAAACGGAACGCTTTATATTGGTGTTACCAACGATTTATCGCGCAGAATCGAAGAGCATTTACTAGGAGAAGGGTATGGTTTTACGAAAAAATATAATATCCACACACTTGTTTATTATGAAGTGACGGAAGACGTCCTGAGTGCCATTACGCGAGAAAAACAACTTAAATTCTGGAAACGGAAATGGAAGATCGAGCTTATTGAAAGCACCAATCTCGAATGGAAAAATTTGGCAGAAGAATGAGGAAATACAAACCTGGATCCTGGATCAGGTCCAGGATGACAGAGAGGAGAGTAATCTCCATAAAGTTTTTCCACCAAACGGAGCTTTCTCGTTTTGAAAGAAGTTAAAAGTGTTCATCTTTTTCTTCCCCAAACGTAGCAATCTCCTTTGCAAAGGAGTTAGGGGGGTCCTTCTCTTTCTCCGCCCCCAACGGAGTTCTCTCGTTTTGAAAAGAGTTAAGGGGGCCCCTCTTTTCAAAACGAGAGAACGTAGTCCTTTATCCACTGTTTCACTATTGTCCTATTGCACTTGATTTTGCTATACTAAATGCATATCATCCTATTAGCAACGAAAATATCTCTTTTATAGAGAGACTGATTTCGTAAGGGATGGGAAAAGGTCGAGGAAAAAATAAAATTTTATTTCTATGAATAAGCGTGATTTAATCGAAGCAGTGATGAAGGAAACGGGAATCGAAACCAAGGCAGCGACCGAGAGAGCAGTGGATGCGGTATTTGATACTATCGTGAAAACGATGAGCCGCGGCGAAGAGGTTGCTATCGCAGGATTTGGTACCTTCCGTGTTGCAAAGCGTGCTGCGCGCGAGGGCCGCAATCCGAAGACCGGCGAAAAGATCCAGATCAAAGCTTCAATCAAACCGAAGTTCCGAGCTGGAAAGCTTCTCAAGGAAGCAGTGGCGTAACTTTAAAGAAAAGGATCCTTTTCTTTAAATACGAAAGTCAAAGAGCTCCGCGTATGCGGAGCTTTTTGATGAAATGTTTTCTTTTGCATATGAAAACAGAAAAGAGTATACTATAAGTACTTGCCCTATATGAGGGCATTTATACCTTGTAATCCCGCTTCGAGACGGGATTTGGACCGTAACCATAATAAGCTATATTACGTTTTCTATGTTAGATGGCGAGGAAAAAATAATAAAATGCGCCGTCGGGGGGGATTCCTCGGCTTTTGGCGTCCTGTATGATCATTATCAGCCGATGATTTATCGGTTTGCATTGGTCAAAATGGGGGGTCGTGAGGAGGCCGAGGATCTCACCCATCAGGTTTTTTTGTCGGCATGGCAGAATATCGGAAAATATAAGGATTTGGGCCATCCGTTTTCAAGCTGGCTTTATCAGATAGCAAAGAACCAGATAGTGGATTACTATCGTTCAAAGAAGAATGATATAAGCCTTGATAACAGCGATGCAGAACTTTTCGTTTCTTCTGCGACGGAGCCCGTTGATATTCCGATGAGACTTGCTATGGAAAAGGTTTTCATTGCGATAAAGAAGCTGAAGCCGGAATATCAGGATGTTGTGATGCTGAGATTCGTTGAAGACGTTTCTTTGCGTGACACCGCACAGGCGTTGAAAAAAACAGAAGGCGCCGTGAAATTAATGCAGCATCGCGCTATAAAAGAACTAAAAAATATTCTTGGAGATACATTATCAAAAATATAGTCATGGAACTTTTTGAGATTATAAAACAATTTAAGATGATAATGCCTGACAAGGCGTTTACCGAGCGATCGCGACGCGCTGTTTTGGCGTCGTTGCCTTTTGAAAGCCATGATTCATCCATGATGATTTTCAAAACGCGTCGTTTTATTTTCCGACTTCTCGAAACTGGCGTTGCGCTTTCTCTGGCGGGACTTTTTATTGTTCTTATCACGGGAGGTTTTTCCGGATCGACCATTTCTCCCGTTCGGTTTTCGGCAATCGATCCACAGACGCTTCATGCTGAAGCGCAGGCGATTGATGCACAGATTGAACTTGCTTCTTTGAATTATTCCGAACCCGCCGCTGTTGCCGAATCGACTCAGAAGCTTGCAGCTTTCGTTAATAAGAAGATGAAAACGTCTTCTTCGACCGCATCTTCTGTTTCTTCAAGTACCGATATTTCTTCGTCTACGCTTTCAATCGATCAGGCGCTTCAAGAGCTTTCTCAATAGTCGCTTGATATGTGTTTTCGCTATTCAGCACGATGTGCTGTTTTTTTATCCATGCTCGACAGAGGGGGTGTTAAATGGTCTCAATCCGTGCTATAATGAAAGTCTATGAAACACCAAAGATTTCTTGGAGTTGCATTGCTTATATCATCTTTTTACTCCGTTGCTGGGGGGTTTCCCTTCGTTGCGCGCGCCGCAGATAACTGCGTGATTTCTCATGATGATCTTGCCGTCATCAGGGCTATTCAATCGAATCCAAATCTTGGCTATCTCGAAGAAATAAACCAGGAACTCGCCGCTCGAAAGAAACTTTTATCGAGGATAATTATCTGTGCAAGAGGGGATGCCCGGTCTTTGCATGCAACGATGGATGCTGTTTCGGTAAATTCTGCGGATGAGAACATCAAGAATCAACTTTCGGGGAAAATAGATGATGCGATCAATTATTATAATATCGAACTCGAAAAACTTAATGGATCGGGAATATTGGGAAGTGAACAGATTGCGCAGGAGGTTCTTTCCTGGCGTGCGAATACATACGCACAGTTGAGCAGCAACGTTGATAATTTTATTTTATGGTCGCAAAACCAAGATCTTTTCAGGGTGGCTTCTGATCGTATGGCACAGATTTCTCCAATGGTTTCTTTCTTGTCTCAATCAGGAAACGGAGATCTCGCGAGCGCTTTTGCATCTACTCAGACTTCGTTTAATACTGCGAAGAATGAAAATGCTTCGGCGCGGTTGGCGCTCTCAGAGTTTTTATCTCCCGATCAGACATTGGCAGCAATCAAGCAATCGCTTCAATCACTTTCCGAGACCTATCAAGACTTCTTCAATGTAAGCGACGTTATTCAGAAATTACTTTCCGGAGGAAGCAAATAAGATTTTTTCGTAGTAAAAAAATCCACGAATTTAATCGTGGATTTTTTGTTAGATTTGATAACGAATGATAACAATGCCCGAACCGCCAGCTGCGCCATTATATCCAGCTGAATAAGAAGCGTGCTCGCCGCCCCCACCTCCACCGCCAGTGTTTGGCGTGCCAGCGGTAGCTGCCGTTGTATAAGTACCAGCGGTTCCGCCACCGCCAAGTCCTCCATATACTAATGCCGGAGTGCCATTATTGGCGTCCCATGCTCCGCCACCACCTCCACCGTAATATGTTAACGTCCCCGAAATATTATATGTTAATCCATTGCCACCGCGACCATATGGTGCACTACCCCCACCACTAACTCCCGCTTCACCGGCACCGCCACCTCCTCCAGCGTTAGAACCAGCGTTTCCTCCGCTATTGCCTTGTCCAGTAGTTCCTGCTGCGCCATTTTGACCACCATTATCTCCGCCGCCAGCAATGGGGCCACCACCACCACTTCCGCCAGATGATGGAGCTTGAGTGTAGTTTGATCCGCCACCTCCGCCGCCAATAGCGGTTAGTGCTCCAAAAATGGAATTTCCTCCGTTTCCTCCGCTTGTTGACCCGCCAATTCCACCACTTCCACCAGTTCCAACTGTTACGGTATAACTTTGGTTAGAAACGGCGTAAATAGAATTATAAATTACTCCGCCGCCGCCACCTCCACCAGCATAATGCCCGCCGCCGCCGCCACCTCCACCAGCGACCATGAGAATTTCAATATTCCCTCCTGCGGTAACGGTAAATGTGCCACTTGTCGTAAAAGTATGAATACGATATCCGCCAATGTCAGCGACCGTGCCGCCCGTTGCGGATACGCCACTGATACCAAACCATGTAGCTCCATTATAAAACTCCACTTTCGATGTATCGGTGTTAAATCGCATCATGCCAATTGCGGGAGTTGAAGGACGCTGCGCCGTGGTGCCAACTGGCATCTTCATTGATCCTGTGCCGCTTACGTCTAATGTTGCGGCTGGGTTCGCTGTTCCGATGCCAATATTGCCACTTGATAAAACATTTAAGATATTAGTTGTGGTTGCAACGGAAAATAAAGTCGCTGGCGTGCTCGTTCCTATCCCCACATTTCCTGCGGTGTAGTACATAGAGGTTCCACTCAAGAGCCAGAAGA
>CAIKDL010000055.1 GCA_903826185.1 uncultured bacterium
AGTTTATAACTTCGATATCTTTGACAGGATCGATCTTGCCATCGACGTGGATGACATTCTCGTCTTCGAAAATGCGCACGACTTGGGCGACCGCGTCTGTTTCGCGGATATTGGAAAGAAATTGGTTACCAAGGCCTTCACCTTCTGAAGCACCTTTCACCAAACCCGCAATATCGACGAATTCAACTGCAGCTGGAACAGTCTTGGCCGACTTGGAAAATGTGCTCAGCTTTCCAAGACGTTCGTCTGGCACAGCCACCACGCCGATCGATGGGTCTATAGTGCAAAAAGGATAATTCTCAGCCGGCACGCTTTTCTTGGTGAGCGCGTTAAATAACGTGGATTTACCCACGTTTGGAAGACCGACTATGCCGATGGATAGTGACATGGAAGCTAGTGTAGCAGAGATTTAAATAAGAGGCACTATCCTTAGACCTTCCTAGCCCAGCGCGACACTTTATAAGCAAGATAGAGTACGAATATTCCGCCCAGTGTCCATTTCCAATTCCTGACCAAAGAGGCTGCTACGCTGATCAAGAAATTCCAGACAATAGCCACATAAGGACTGTCTATGATGTTGGCTGTTAAGGAACTGTTTTCTTGTGATGATGAAGAGTCCCCACCCTGAGTCGTACCGGAAGCCTTATCGGTGGCGGACACGGTCGAAGCGCCGGAGTTTTTATTGATATTGACGCTGGCCAATGTGTTGGAGATTTTGGAAATCTTGGCGCTAGAACTAGAGGCGGTATCGGCTGTCGTGCCATCAACGGGCTTTTTTAGTGTTTCTATCTGGTTCGCCCAGTTGGAAGTGACGCCATCGACGCTGGAAATTGCTGAAGCTGCTGTGTCCAATGCCGCAGCCTGAACGATCTCCGGGGTTATCTTTCTGATTATGCTTATGCTGGCCTTATCGCTGGTATAAGAATACAAAGCCTTGCCAGCAGGAAGCGTGGTAGCAACACTAACCCGAACGCTATGGTTACCAGGATTCGCGATCCATCTTGTATATACATCTATCAAACCATTGGTTTGAGAAGAGAAAGCGCTACTAGCCACAGCCTGATCGTCAACAAGGAATGTTGCGACTCCGGAAAAATTTATACCGGAATTGTTTTGGATGGCAGCGTAAATATATACCGGATCACCATCGGAAACTGACAAAGATGAATACCAAACCGTTGGTAACACTCTGGCGTTTATGGCCGCAGCGATGTCTGCAGAGACGATCTTCGCTGGGATTGCCATCGCGCTCACTAAGAACAAAAAAGCTAGCAATGATACTGCGCTAATTTTTTTTATCGTCTTCATCTTTATTCTACTTCCGTGACGCCTTTGTTATATCTCTTGAGCGGCAACCTTTCGCAATTCTCCAAAATTGGCGTAACGAATTTCCATGAGGCCATGATCTCGTCTGTGGAAGCAAAAAGCGTCTGATCGCCAATGAAGACATCGTTGATGAGGCGTTCGTAGTCATCTGGAATCATTCCAAAGAATGGCGTGTCCGAATACTTGAACTTTAGTGTTTTGGCCTCAGTTATAAGCCCGTGACCAGGAGTCTTAACAAAGAACCTGATCTTGATACCTTCATCCGGCTGGATCCTGAACGTCAAGATATTCTGCTTTATCGGATCGTGCTCAGACTTTTTATTCTCGATATTCTTAAAATATATGTCTATCTCTGTTTTTGTTTCCGCTACAGCCTTACCGGTTTCTATATAGAACGGCACGTCTTTCCAACGAGAAAGATTGAGGCGAGCTTCCATTCTGACATAGGTTTCAGTCTTGGAATTGGCAGCGACTCCCTCTTCGGAAATATAGCCAACGTATTGGCCTCTAACAACACGATCAGTCATAGATCGCGTCGGTATCGCCTCCAGTTTCTTCAGAACATGGGCGCGAGCAGCACGGATATCATTGGATGAAAGAGACTCTGGTTTGTCCATGGCTATCAAGGCCAACATCATAAGCATGTGGTTCTGACCAACGTCTCGAATGGCCCCGACTGAATCATAGAACTTTCCGCGACCATTCATGCCACCTGATTCGAAGAGTTTGATGTGGACACGATCGATGTATTTGGAATTCCAAATCGGCTCGAACATCGAGTTGGCAAATCTGAAAGCAATAATGTTCTGCAAGGATTCCTTGGCCAAGTAATGATCGATACGAAATATCTGCTTTTCCTTGAAGAGCTTGCCAAGCAACGCATCGAGCGACTGGGCGGTCTTGGTATCATTTCCAAAAGGCTTTTCAATGAGAATGCGCGACCAACCGGTTTCATCGGAACATGGTAGAGCCAGCTTGGAATCGTGGAGCTGATGCAGTATGCCTTCGTAAAGGCTTGGTGGAACAGAAAGGTGGAAAAGTTTGTTAGAACATTGACCCCATGATTTATCGATCTCGTGGAGCTTCGTAGCTAAAAGCTTGAAAGAATCAACTTGATCGAAAAGACCTCTGACGTAGACTATATGGTCAAGAAAATGTTTGACGTCTTCTTCACGGAATTGACCGAAGCGAATATTGATCTTGGATCTGATGAAATCACGAAATTCTTCTTTTGAAAACGGCCTCCTAGAAAATCCGATAATGGAGAAGCGTTTAGGCAGCATGCCTTTCGAATACAGAGAAAGTAGCGCCGGCAATAGCTTTCTAGCCGCCAAATCGCCGGTTACACCGAAGATGACGAAAATCGTCGGGTAAAGCGCGATTATCTCTTCAGTATTTTCCATGCCTACAGTTTACACCAAAATAGATTAGAAATCCTCACCCCATTCTACCCACATAGGATATAGCGTTCCGGCGATGAAAACTGCCGGTAATATGATTACTGCTGAAACGGCCCAGAGAGTGAAGTGAATGACTTTTGGCATGATTTCCATTATATGTGAGAACATTTCTCCCCAAACCTTTATGAGCTCACTAAATATTTCTTCGAAGATATTCATCGGTGACTATGCTAGCGCAGTCTGGGCTCATACGCAAATTCGCCAGATCATTAAATTGTTATATTATTTCGTTCGCGGTAACTTTCCGTAGACACTTTCGACAAGGTCAAGATCTTTCTTCGTCGATAACAATAACTCGAGATTTTTGTCGCGGATCGCTTCCAATACTTTTACCGTCGTCTTGTCTATGCCAGATTTCTTCACGAACTCTAGGAATGCTTCGAAGTCTTTTATGAAACAATGACCTCCAGCGCCTCGGCCTTTGTTATCGGTTGGATTCAGATAGCGGTGCGACATGTAAGGATCAGCAGCAAAAGCTTTTTTCAGCACGTCCCAATCCATATCGAAAGCCCCAGCGACATCGTATAAGATGTTGGCGAGCACGACTTGGATATAGCCGTTAACGTTATGAGAATATTTAATATATTCAGCTTCTTCCGCGGAACAAACAAGATTGTAAGAAGCTTTTGCCAACGCGGCCAAAACCTTTTGCGCGGCAGACTTATAAGCTGGAGTGTTAATCGGTATACCGACGATGTTGCGGCTGGGGTTAGCGGCATCGTAAGCAGCTGTGCGCTCGCTCAAAAATTCTGGCGAATGCAGTACCAGACAGTGTTTGAAAGCATTTTGCAGTACGGACGTTCTGCCAACCGGTAGAGTCGACTTGATAACAGCGATCTTCCCTTTTCCAACTAGTGGCAACACTAAACGAAGATGGCGATCATCAAAACCATCCTTAGTCGTCGGAGTCGGTACAGCTATGAAGACGATGGCGCATTTCGATATTGCTTCTTTATTGGCGTTGTATGGCTTCTCCAGAGAATATCGGATAACTTTGTAACCGCGGTTCTCAAAGTCGTCGGCATAATTTTTGCCAATCCAGCCTTGGCCGATGAAACCAATAGATAGCTTCTTTTGAGACTTTGCTTTGTTTGGCATGATGAAAGAAATTTAACTAATCGTGTGCACCCTGCAGGGCTCGAACCTGCGACCTCACCCGTGTGAAGGGTGCGCTCTAGCCAACTGAGCTAAGGGTGCAGCTCACTATATCATGTCGGGGTGCCGGGAATCGAACCCGAGCCTCACGCACCCGAAGCGTGTATACAACCACTATACTACACCCCGATGTGGACCCGAGCGGACTCGAACCGCTTGCCTCCTCATTGCAAATGAGGCGCTCTACCTGATGAGCTACGGGCCCAATTAAATCTCTAACTTCAAATTTTCAAATATCCCTGGTCGGGCTGCCGAGAGTCGAACTCGGACCGCATCCACCCCATGGATGTATACTACCGCTATACTACAGCCCGGCTAACACTACCGCGAAGCCGGTCGCACCATCTTACGGCATTTTTGAAATTTTCTCAACATGTGGTAGATTATTGGCACAGGTCTGTGAACCTTGCGAGGGCCATTAGCTCATTTGGTAGAGCGCACCCATGGCATGGGTGAGGTGACCGGTTCGATCCCGGTATGGTCCACCGAATTTGACTAGCGACTATGCTAGTGGTATGTTGTTTTAAGAAAGGAGGTACAACATGCCTGTACGTTGGATGGGACGCAAACGTTTACGGTTTATCAAGAATACCGAACAAAATCGGCTCGGCAGATCCAATGAGGATCGCCTCTGGTCCATTTTCTTAGGAATGATGAACAGCTCGGAAAAACCCGAGTGGCTCAGATTCGTGAGAAGAGCAACGTGGAAAGAGGATCATTTCCAAGAAACAGATTTCGTCATCGAGACTCATGACATTGGCACGATGTTCGTTAATGCCAAAAGCTCTCATTTTCACGCTAACCAGTTCAATCAACAAAAACGTTCGAGGCGAATCGTGGCAATACCCATGGACGCTTTACTGGCAGCAAAACCCTATATCGCCGAAGATTTTGTTCTCGATATCCTTTGGAAGGAATACGAGAACATCAGGTTTATGAGGGGTGATCCTATTTGAGTTTGATCGGTTCTATGACGTCGGCCTTCGGTCGGCGTTTTTTGTTAATTGGAAGAGGCGGCCGACGGCAAAAAAGGTGGCGGCACACACTCCTTAAAAACACCCAAAAGTCCCGAGATTGCCGTTATAAATATTCCCAAATATCCAGCCACCTTGAGCGGAAACAGGCTCATGGCCACGAAACTCGAGAGTGCCAACTTGAATAGTTTGAT
>CAIKDL010000056.1 GCA_903826185.1 uncultured bacterium
GGCGTCGACTTCGAAAGTTTTTCGAAAGTCATTTCCACAACCCAAAGAAAGGAGATTAGAAGGGCTTTTGGTTTTACAGATTCAGATATCGTCGTGATAACGACTGGGCGTTTGGTCTTGAAGAATGCCGTAGATGTTGTACTTAGAGCAATGAGCCTTCTCGGTCCATCTTATAAATTTTTGTCTTTAGGTGATGGCGCCGATCTTGAAAAGTTAAATGATCTTTCCAAGTCTCTCGGTATCGAGAATAGGGTAATCTTCAATAAATTCGTATCGCATTCAGAACTGCCGGCTTATTTGCAGGCGTCTGACATTTTCGTGCGCCCGTCGCGATCGGAAGGATTGGGAAATTCTTTTTTGGAAGCGATGGCGGCAGGAATACCTGTAGTTGCTACGCAAGTTGGTGGAATACCGGATTTTCTTACAGATGGGGAAACGGGTTTGTTTTGTGAAGTTGATAATCCAAATAACCTCGCTCAAAAAATAGAGAAGTTAGCCAAGGATAGAGAATCTAGATCTTATATCGTCGAAAAGGCCAAGAAACTAGTAGAAGGTAGATATACCTGGCAACCGATCGCTCTGAGCATAAAAAAGATTTTGGTGAGTATGTCATAAAAGCTTGTGCGCTACGTCATGCACTACGAAGCCGTTATTGTGGTATCATTTCATGTATGAATATCCTGATTTCTTCTGGAATATACCCGCCGGACATTGGTGGTCCTGCGCAATATGCCCGGAATCTTTATGAGACCTGGAAGAGTCAGGGCCACAACGTCAAGGTGGCGGCATACAGGTGGGAAAGAGCCTTCCCGCCGGTTGTGAGGCATATCTTATTTTTTCTGAAAATCATTCGCAAAGGTTATAAGGCCGACATGATATTGGTCTTGGATACTTGGTCAGCGGCAGTGCCAACCATGTGCGCTTGTATGCTCATGCGCAAGAAATACATCTTACGAACCGGTGGCGATGCCCTCTGGGAATCTTATGTAGAAAGGACGGGTGATTTGGTTTTGTTCAAGGATTTCTACCCGGCCACTTTGAAGAAGCTTTCATTGAAGGAAAAGATGATGTTCAATTGGGGCGGTGCTTCTTTGAGACATGCCTCAGCCATCATTTTCAGTACGAATTGGCAGAAATCTATTTTCGAAAAAGCTTATAGTCTCAACTCGGCGAAAAACTATGTTGTTGAAAATTATTATGGACCGCGCATGGAGCCGACCCAACCTGAAGAGCGTGTCTTTGTGGCCGCTGGTCGTACTCTGAAATTGAAGAATATCGATATCTTGCGTAGTGCATTCACTAAAGCAAAAATAGAACTCCAAAGGAGAGGTCTTCCAGATGTGAGCCTTGATATGGGCCGCGCTATTCACGATGGCTTTCTGGATAAGATGCATCGAGCCTACGCAGTGATCCTAGTTTCCATAAGCGAGATGAGCCCAAACATGATCGCTGAGGCCATACAAGTCGGCACGCCATTTATAATGACAAAAGAGAACGGCATAACCGACCGTGTAGGCAAAACCGCTGTGCTTGTTGATCCGACCAATGAAGCTGATATTGTATCGAAGATTGTTTGGCTGTCTGACCCCAAGAACAGGGCTAGTCAAGCCGCTGCCATTCGTGGTTTTAATTTCACTCATTCCTGGTCTGATATCGCCAAAGAAATAGAAGCGGTGAATGGCACGGCGCGCAAATAGAGATAAATAATATTATGTCGCAAGATATGAATATTCTAATGATTGGCACCGACCTCAACCTTCTAAGAGAGGGAAGCGGTGTTCGTGAGCGCTCCATCCACTATGCTTCCATGCTTGGTAAGCTCGATATTATTGTCTTTGGAGCTAGTGCCACGGAAGTCGCTGCTAGTGGCAATATCGTAAAAGGTGGCGAATCCGCCAAAAGTGGCGGAATAGTTCAATTGGCCGAAAACTGTTTTGTCCATCCGGTTAGGAAATCTTGGAAGTTTTTAGAAGCTTTCACGGCGATTAAGATGGCTCTCAAGATCGCCGACAGATCTACTATTATTTCCGTGCAGGATCCGTTCGAGGTTGGGCTTTTAGGTTTGTTTATTAGCCGTATCAAGAGATGTGCTTTACACGCGCAGGTGCATATAGACTTTTTCAATCCTTATTTCAAAAAAGAATCACTTAGACAACGTATCCAAGCGATGATCGCCGGCTTTGTATTGAAACACGCCGACGGTGTCAGGGTTGTATCAAAGAAGATAAAAGATTATGTCATAAAAGATCTAGGTGTTAGAGAGGGTAAAGTGACTTTTGTTCCAGTGTTTGTCGATACCAAGACGGCGGAGAATAGTCTCATAACTTCTGATCTGCATAAGCTCTTTCCAGAATTTACGTGGATAGTTCTGGTTGCAGCTCGTTATGTGAAGCAGAAAAATATTCCATTGGCCATAAGTGCCTTTGATGAATTCAAGAAAAATATCGCAGCTGGTTCCATTAAAGCCGGTCTTGTCAGCGCAGCTGGTCTTGTTATCGCCGGTTCCGGCCCAGAAGAAGCCTCAATTCGTCGATTCATTTCTGAAAAAAGTTTGGATGACAGCGTCAAACTCGGCTCATGGACGAAAGAATTCGCTTCTTGTATGAAGACCTGTGACGTCTTCCTAATGTCTTCCGATTACGAAGGGTATGGAATGACGGTGGTCGAAGCTGCTTCTCTTGGTAAGTCGATCATTATGACCGACGTCGGTTGCGCCGGTGATTTTTTGGTTAATGAAAATAATGGGTTAGTGGTTCCGGTTGGTAATGCCGCGGCCATGGCGCAGGCTTTGGCCAGATTGTTTAATGATCGCGCCTTTTCCGAAAAGATTGGACTTGCCGCCAAAGCTTCCACAAAGGACACCTCGCGCGATTCTTCGGCTCGCAATATCAATGACCAACTTATAGTCACTTCTTGGAAGACTGCCAAGGCTTGTGTTAGCATGAAATAACCGAAAGGTATAAAAATGAAGCTTCTAGTGATCACTCAGAAAGTCTCGAAAAATGACCCACTTCTTGGGTTTTTCCACGGCTGGCTCGTGGAGTTTTCCAAGCATTTCGAATCTATCGTGGCAGTCTGTTTGGAGAAGGGTGATTATGATCTTCCTGCGAATATTAAAGTTTTGTCTTTGGGAAAAGAGGCAGGGAAGTCACGAATCACCCAAGTTGGCAGATTGTATAGATATGTTTGGCAAGAAAGAGGAAACTACGATGCCGTGTTTGTGCATATGAACCAAGAATATGTCATCTTGGCTGGTTTGTTGTGGCGCGCTATGAATAAGAAGGTCATGATGTGGCGCAATCATCCGTATGGAAACCTCCTGACTAGACTCGCGGTTCTACTTTCTCATAAAGTTTTTTGTACTTCGGAACAGTCATTTGTAGTCAAATCTGCCCAATCCGCTAAGACCGCGAAAGTCATGATCATGCCTGTTGGTATAGATACCGGCTATTTTATGCACAGGTCGGATATCTCCAAAGATTTCGACAAAATTTTGTATCTTGGCAGGATATCTCCGGTGAAAAATATCGATATCATTATTAAATCCATTAAGGCCGTCAAAGATTCTGACACGAAGATGGGATTGACTGTCGTTGGTGACTCGACTGACAACGGTTCTTACTTGGATAGTTTGAAAGCTGAGACTAATCGGTTGGGAATATCAGATTCAGTTGCATTCATGCCGAGTGTGACCAATCAAGAAACTCCGAGATATTACAATAGTTATGGATATTCTATCAATGCCACGCAGTCTGGCAGTTTCGATAAAACTATTTGTGAGGCCATGGCTTGTGAGCAAATTGTGCTAACTTCGAATCCGGCTCTTGCGGGCAAAGTCGACGACCGACTTTTGTTCAAGGAATTGGACGCGGCTGACCTAGCAGCGAAATTGGGGGCTTTATCGAAGCTGCCGATCGCGGAGTTGGAAAACATCGGAAAAAACCTGCGCAATTTCATCATTAAAGAGCATAGCCTTTCTTGTCTGGCTTCGGATGTTCATACTATCGCCGATAGCCTATAATATCCGTATGTTCAAGACCATGTTAAAAGATATAGTCTATTCCGTCCGCCGCCTTTGTGTACGAAAGAAAAACTCTGCTATTGTGCTTGTTTATCACTCCGTAGGCCGCAATGGTCTTCGATTTACCGTGACACCAGAGATGTTCGAGCATCAGATGGCCTGGCTTAACAAAGAGAAATTCAATGTAGTCTCTTTGGATAAGTTGACTGGTTATATGGATGCCGGATCGATACCGCCAAAGACTTTGGCGATCACTTTTGATGATGGTTATCGCGATAATATTATCGAAGCTTTTCCTGTGCTCAAGAGGTATGGTTTTCCGGCAACTATTTTTTTGACAGTTTCTGATCTTGGTAAGTCGCGTGACGTCAGAGGTGTGCCACTGGAAATATTGTCAGAGGAAGAATTGAGACATCTTGAGTCCTCGGGCTTAGTCTTAATAGAGCCACACACGGTGACTCATCCGAAATTGACACAGGTGCCTGATGCTACGATAGAGCAGGAGATAACGCAGTCGAAAAAGACCATCGAAGGGATATTGAATAAAAATTGCATCCACTTCGCTTATCCAAAAGGCAGATATAACGACGCTGTTCTGGAAATCATTTCTCATACCGGGATAAAATATGGTTACACCACAATAAATGGTTTTGTGACGCCGAAATCTTCTCATTATGAGATTCCCAGGAATGGTATAACCTCTGATACTACGATGGCTCAATTCAAAGGAATCGCTTTGGCTGGACGAGTTACTTTAGAAAATTTTGTCTGAGACCTGTATTTGTGTAATACTTAGCGGACATGGCGAATATGGCAAACACAGCTCTGAAAACCAAGGATATATATTGGGGTGAATTCTCTGAAACCGATCTAGATGCGGTCTTGGCCCTTATGCGCAAAGGTGATCTCGCCGCGGCTAAGAGGTATATAGACCAGGATCTGGGGCGCAGCGATTTTATCTTCGGTAAACCGAGGTCGGATTTTATGTATTATATGAACTTGGACAAAGATGTCAGGTGTTTGGATATCGGCTGCGGACTTGGTGTACATTCATTTAATTTTGCCCCGCATGTCAAAGAAGTGGTCAGCTTCGATCAATCCGCCAAGCGCGTGGAGTTTTGTTCGCTCCGATCAAAGTTGGAAAAGGTGAGCAACGTTCGCTTTGGCCATGATTCCATAATGTCATTCGAGGATAAGGTTGGTAATGGTGCTGGCGGCGGAAGCGCTGGCGGCGGATTCGATAACATCATAATGAACGGCGTGCTCGAGTGGGTTCCGGAA
>CAIKDL010000057.1 GCA_903826185.1 uncultured bacterium
CAGAAACACCAAGGCTACAGATATGCTTAACAATGTTTTGTGGGGTTGTGATCTCATGTTATTTTACGGCATTTGTTCGGTAACCTTTATGGAAAATTGCACGGCAGTGCTCTTCGTCAATTCGGATATCGGCAGATCTACGACATTGCCAGACTTGAGAGAACTGAGACGTTTCCTAAGGTCCAGAAGTGCGGAGCGGGTTGGTGCAACGCCTTGAATGATTACTGTCACAGAAGACGTTACTGTGTTGGCCACCGCGCTGGTACCGACACCGGCGTTGCCGTGCTCCACTTCCAAAGAAGTGAATGTAACTGGTCCTTTTGCGCTTATGATGCCATTCAAAACATCTGAATATGTTGGACCATCAACATATCGACTGACATCTGAGAGAAGCTTAGAATCTGCTGATAGTTCCTTCTTGGTAGCATCTGATTTGCCATCATCTTTAACATCTATGGACTCAAGTGTTCGTCCTTGGCTTCTCTCGGAAGATAATGAGAATGTGTACGCCGGGAAAAGCCCAGCTATTCCGATGATCCCGGCCGCCGCCATTACAAAACAAAAGACGATAGCCGCCCGAGTACGGTATTCATGATGAACCGCTGATCTCTCTTTTTCTGTTAATAAAGTGTAGTGCATATATTATGACAAAGCTAAACCAGCGACTACCGCGTACGCTAGGGACTCCTCCTTGGAGATCGGTGGCAAAACATTGCCCTTCTGATCACCTCCCTTATTGTATATATTCTGCCAGATATCTGGTATAACAATGTTCAATGAAAGACCGGCCACAGCATCCCTTACACCAGATTCGTATGTCTCTGCACCCTGACCGATCAATAATATGTCGTGAATGGCGACAGAATCCGACCTTGATATCCAATATTGATATACACGAATAATCTCTTTGGCAATTGTGTCTTCTACTGAAGTGCGAGGTGTTGCCGAAGGACCCATGGGATCTTTACCAACCGTGGAAGCAAATATAACCACGCCAGAGGAGACGATATAGATACCAATTTTTTGGTCCATGACATGGACAGTCATTACAGTCTTGTCGTCGTGAGCCTTGGACAAGACTCGACCAAGCGAGCGTGGAACTATTTCGAAAGCGATCGGTTTCAGACCGACTGAGTGCAGCAGGTCGAGCATCTTTTCTATGTAAGTCCTAGGTACCACAGACACGCTGGCGCGGATATCATCGGTGCCAATAGCTGGAAAAAGATCGAAATTGAACACAGCGTCGCGCGCGAGAAGAGGTATGTTCTCTTCAAGTTTAGACTCGATGTTCTGGTGGATAGAATCCATATCCGACAACGGCACATTGGTCTGAAATAAGTAAGCTTTTTCTTCAGGAATAGAAACCTTCACGTAAGATAGCCCCGCTTTCTCTTTGAATTTACGAAGCTCTGAACGTAAAGCGTCCATGTTGACGGTGTCGCCGCCGATCAGTAATCCTTTTGGGAGGTCAACAGACATAAAATCTCTAACTTTCCTGTCTCCAAATGAATCTTTGTAAGAAAGGCATCGAATAGCATCATCGGATATTTCCAAGCCGGCATGATCCATTAGAAGGAATTCCGGTGGAGGAAACAGCTTGAGAAAAGACTGGGCACTCATATCTATATTGTACTACATTATCACTTATTTTTTATATGCCTGAAGATCTCTCGTAGAGCCGGTAAGACAGAAATGACGATGATGGCGATGACTATCGGGACAATGAGGTTATCCGGATTCGGAATGACCGAGGTAAGGCCATAACCGATAAGCAACAGCGACCAAGTCCAGATGAATCCGCCGATCACATTGAAAGAGATAAATGTCTTATAATTCATGCCGCCGATACCAGCCAGAATTGGCGCGAATGTTCTTACTATCGGTATAAATCTGGCCAAAATAATAGTCTTTCTGCCGTGTTTATCATAAAATGCTTGCGCGCGAGTTACATGTTTTTTGTCGAAAAAAAACGATTTCTCCTTGTTGAAGATGGCTGGACCTATCCTCTTACCAAAAGCATAACCGACGCTGTCACCTATAACTGCTGCTACAAAAGTACCGACCAATAACCAAGCAATCGATATGTATCCATGAGAAGCCAAGAAGCCAGCAGTGAAGAGCAGCGAGTCGCCTGGAAAAAGAAAACCAAAGAAGAGGCCGGTTTCTGCAAAGATGATGGCAACGACTCCAATGATGCCGAGAGCTCCTATCAGAAGCTTTGGTTCTAAGAATAATAGTAGTGAGGTCATGGAAAATTTAATAGCTGGATCTAGTGCGATTTAAGATGCGCTGGTACCCGGCGGTATGGAACTATTTGGCTCTAGCAAAGAAAAACCGCCGACAGGAGCATCGCCAGGCGGAACATTTGAAGATGTGCTGGCCGGTGGTGTAGAAACGGCAAAAAGCATTCCTTGGCTTTCGAGTCCACGGATGATTCTCGGCTCCATATTGGTCACGAACATACAGGTCTTCCCTACCAACATCGCCGGATCAGGAAAATAAAGTGCTATACCAGAAATAATCTGGCGGACTTTCGGTGTAACAGTTTTATTCCCAGCTGCATCGACTGTCTCAGTTTTTTCCGCAAAGTCAACCGAAAGCTTCAAGAGCTTGTCGGTATCTGGGACCTTCTCAGCAGATAAGA
>CAIKDL010000058.1 GCA_903826185.1 uncultured bacterium
ATCGATATTATCAATCCGAATCCGAAGGTCATCGAGGCTCTCACTAACATGAGCTTGCCATCAGGTGTGAATATCGATGTGAAGATGATGTAATAAATAGAGCGCAAGGTTGAAAAGATAAAAAAATACCATGAAATTCCTATTAGGAAGAAAGTTAAATATGTCCCAAATCTACGACGCTTCCGGCGCGGCTGTTCCAGTAACTCTGGTTTCCGCCCGCGGCAACGTCGTTACAGATATTCGCACGAAAGAACGCGATGGCTATGAAGCCGTGCAAGTTGGTGAAGGAAGCCGCAATGCTTCACGCATCAACAAGCCGATGAAAGGTCATCTCAAGGATCTCGGCAATTTTGCTGCTTTGTCAGAATTCCGCTTGGAATCCGCAGAGCCAGCACAGAAGTCGGCTTTCAAAGTCGGTGACAAGATAGAGCTTTCACAGTTCAAGGCCGGTGACGCTGTGGCTGTCAGTGCTATTTCGAAGGGTAAAGGTTTCCAGGGTGTGGTCAAGCGTCATGGTTTTCATGGCGGTCCTCGCACTCACGGTCAGAAACACTCCGAACGCGAGCCAGGTTCTATTGGCGGTGGTCTTCGTTCGCACGTGCCAGTAGGTATGCGCATGGCTGGTCGCATGGGCTCCGATCGTATAACGGTCAAAGGCCTCAAGATCGCCCACGTTGACCAAGAAGAGAACATCCTGTATGTTTCTGGAGCTATCCCTGGTCGAAGAGGAACATTAGTAGAGGTTGTTTCAGAATAATAATATGGAAGCAAATATATACAACACACAAGGCAAATCAACAGGGAAGATGACCCTCCCGGAATCAGTTTTCGGCTTGCCTTGGAATGCCGACCTCGTCCACGAAGTGGTTCGTCTCATGAATTCAAATTCCCGTTCGCCAGTCGCTAATACCAAAACTCGCGGTGAAGTCCGTGGTGGTGGTAAGAAGCCATGGAAACAGAAAGGTACAGGACGTGCTCGTCACGGCTCTACACGTTCACCAATATGGGTTGGTGGTGGTATTGCTCACGGCCCTCGTGCCGACAAGAATTTTGAGCGCAAGATCAACAAGAAGGCTCGTATCAAGGCTCTTTACACGATTCTTTCTCGCAAGATGAAAGATGGTGAGATCCTCCTCATTGATTCATTGGATATAGCTGCACCGAAGACGGCAGACGCAAAAAAGATTATATCTTCTCTTGCTGGCATCAAAGGATATGAAAGATTGGCCACAAAGAAAGTCAACACAGCTATCGTTGCTGTCGAGAAGAAAGCAGACGCCGTCACCAAGAGCTTCCGCAACATCGGAAATATCTCATTGGAGGAATTCCGCAATATAAATCCGGTTTCAGTTTTGAATCATACATTCCTTATCATCACGGATCCGGCCAAGTCACTGAAATCATTAATAGCTGCAGCCAAGGTTGCACCAGCTAAGGTCGTACCGGCTAAAACTAAATAACTACTACCATGGCATTATTCGGATCAAAAAAGAAAGAAGAGAAGGCGGTGAAAGTTGCAGCCAAAGCTCCAGCTAAAGTTGCTGCTAAGGTTGCGGTCAAAGCGGTCGTTCCAGTATCGAATACAGTGAATATGTCGGCCACCTCAGCTATCATCCGTCCTCACATAACAGAGAAGTCCGGCCTTCTTAGCCAAGGCGGTGTCTACACCTTTGTCATATCGGCCAAAGCCAATAAAGACTCGATTGCCAAGGCCATAAAGGCTCTTTACAAAGTTACACCAGTCAAGATCGCTCTCCTCAACAATCCTGCCAAGAAAGTTTTCGTCCGTGGTAAGCGTGGTTCAGTCCCGGGTATCCGTAAGGCCGTTGTTACTGTTAAGAAAGGAGAGAAGATAGACTTCGTCTAATCGCAATCACCGTTTAATTTATTAAATTATCACCATGAAATCATTCCGCCCAACATCCAAGTCTCGCCGCCACATGACCGTTTTGCCGTTCAAGCAGTATCTTACTGCTTCCGAGCCGTACGGACCACTCACGACTGGTTTCAAGCGTGATATGGGACGCAATGCGCACGGTCGCATCACAGTTCGCCACAAGGGTGGAGGTCACAAGAAGCTCTACCGTACCATCGACTTCTTGTATGAGAAGAGAGACATGATTGCTACAGTCAAAACTGTGGAATATGATCCTTTCCGCACTGGTTATATCGGCATTGTGAATTATAAGGATGGAGAGAAACGCTATATCCTTTTACCGAAGACCATGAAAGTCGGTAATTCCTTCATTGTTTCGGAAAATGCCCCAATCCAGACAGGCAATCGCCTCCCACTCAAGAAGATTCCAGTTGGTACTTTCATTTACAATATCGAGATCAAGCCAGGTTCAGGTGCTAAGCTTGTCCGTTCAGCTGGTTCATTCGCACAGGTGGTTGCTAACGACGCCGGCTACACTCACATCAAGATGCCTTCCACGGAAGTTCGCAAGGTCCATGAGGATGCCTGGGCTTCTATAGGAGCTGTTTCTAACGAAGAGAATCGCCTAGTTAATATCGGTAAAGCTGGTCGTTCACGCTGGATGGGTATTCGCCCGACAGTTCGTGGTACGGCCCAGAACCCAGTGGACCACCCATATGGTGGTGGTGAACAAC
This sequence comes from uncultured bacterium, assembly GCA_903826185.1. Taxonomy (GTDB): domain Bacteria; phylum Patescibacteriota; class Minisyncoccia; order Phycocordibacterales; family PALSA-1337; genus C7867-002. The sequence goes on from CAIKDL010000058.1 coordinate 2,611, forward strand.
GCCAAGGTCGTGGTCTACGTCGTCTCAAGACTCGTTGGGGTAAGCCAGCAGGTAAGGGTCAGAAGACGCGTACACCGAAGAAGTATTCAAATGTTTTCATCGTCTCCCGTCGCCAGGTTGGTAAGAAGAAGTCGAAGGTTATCCTTGGTTAATGAAAAAGCGGCGATAGCCCGTGATTAGAAATTCTCAAAGAGAAAAAAGCGGCTTCAGAAGAGCTGCTTTTTTCATGGTCATGTAAATGTTATGATATATCGACATGATCCATAAGCTCATAAAAATCGCTAAGACCGTCATAGAAAAGTTTGTGATGATAGCTTCATACTAAAAATGCAGGAAAATATTTCCAATAAAATACAAAAGCTCGGGACTTTCACCGTGTGGCGCCGCATCACAAACTTCTGGTCTCTGATATTCTTCCTGG
>CAIKDL010000059.1 GCA_903826185.1 uncultured bacterium
ATATCAGGGTGGAGCGGCTAATATTGATCCGAAGTATTCATAGATACGTTTGACTGCCATTTGGAATCTCTGCAAATTCCGAACATTGTCCAGCTGCCCCCCGCCAGTTTGATATAATATGCCCATGAGTAGGAATTTCATTTTTGCTAGTGCAGCTAAATTAATAAATAACCAATAAATAATAAAAAACATGCAAAATCAAAACGATAAGACGATGGCTATCTTAGCTTACATATTATTCTTCATTCCGCTTCTGGCTGTCAGAAATAGGTCGGAGTTCTTGAATCACCACACGAATCAAGGATTGATTCTTTTCATCTTTGCTGTCGCTGGTAGTATAGTATCTTCCATTTTGCCGATCCCATTCCTCGGGCTCATAATCTGGATAGCTGATATATTCTTCTTTGTGTACGGAATCATGCAGGCTTCGAGCGGTTCCATGGGCAGATTACCAGTAATAGGGGGAATAGACATCATCAAGTAAAATGGACAATAATATCATATCGCGGTTTATTTCCTTCCTACGAACCCACCTTAGATTGCTGTCTATTTTTGGATTACTTATCGTTGCTTTGGTGGGTTATTTTATCTGGGTTTCCGGTGGACATCCGGTTACCTCGATACCATCAACAAAAACGGTTAGTAGTTTGTCTGGTGCCGCTGCTCCGTATTTGGTAGCTCAAAGTTTTTGGGGCTTTAAGGATGACGCCGGCCATGACATCTGCACATTTGCTATCGGAATAGATTTTCGGGTACCGAAATTGAGCGATCAAGACTCCAAGCTCGTCTGGTCCATCATCAATCAAGCTGACAGGAGCGCCAAGGACGTAAGATCGAAAGTGAGTGGAAAGATAGACGCTCTGTATCCAACAGGTTCGAATGCCAATCCGGGTACTATTATAAATATAAGACCACCTTGCCAAGATGGCCTAGATGAACTTGAGGGTATAGTTGCTGGCTATAATTTGCAGATAGGAACTGTTCTCAGTGCTGCGGGTTATACAACAAATGGCGATATAGCAGCAGACGGATTTCTTGTATTGACCAAATAGCAAAATCATGGTATCCTACTTAGTATATTAAATTAAAATTAATGATCTCATAACCATGAACGAATCACCACAACCATTTTCAGAAGGCGCGAACGTTAACCCAGCGGAAAAAGAGGCGGCTTTTACTAAGCTCATCTCAGAATCTCAGAACTTCGAGGCGCTGTATGCAGCCGTGCACGATATAAGGTCTATGGAGAAGGGTTTTTGTCCAGAAAAAATGCTTAGCAATATAGAGGATATTGAGGAAATGGGTGATCCTAGAATTGCTGATATGTCGATGGTCTTCGGTGCCATCACTAGGACATATGGATTGAGGGATAAGGTTATCGAGTTGACGAGAAAGCTCACTCCGAAACCGCAGCCGGAGCAAACACTAAGAACTGAACAAGGTGAAAAAGATGATAGTAGATCAAGCGGAGATCCGAGTAGCGATGAAAGGGTAGGTGTAACGCCAGCCTCTTCTGGTGAATAAATTTGGGAGTCGATACACTGATTTTTGTGCCAAAGATGCTATCATATCCGCATGGCTTTTCCATTTGATCTCCATGTCGGGTCTTGGGTTATATCAACGCATCTTGTTTTAGATATAGTCGCTTTCGTGGCAGCTATTATTTACTATATAAGGCTTCGTTCGAAGAGTGGCGATGTTATCTCCCTGGAGAATCGTTTAGACCTGATCATTGGCGCGATCATTGGAGCACTCATAGGTTCTAGGCTCTTGGCTTCTTTCGAGGACGTGAAGTATACGATGACCAATCTATCTTTGCTGGTGGTTTTCGCTCAACAGACTATAATACGCGGTAGCGGATTTCCTCGCGGCTCTGCCGCGATGACAATATAGGAAAGCTTGGAAACCCTTGGTTTCCATACTAAACTAGAGGAATGACCGTAATCAAGACCTACCACAACATCTATGAAACCCACTACCAC
>CAIKDL010000060.1 GCA_903826185.1 uncultured bacterium
AAGAAACGTTTTTCTCTCTTTTCACGTGTAATGTACGCGGCCAGTCGCCACAAAATGCCAAATAACCAGTCTTATCACTATCAAATTATTAACCAGTAACATTAATACAAGATCAATAGGAAACGTTGGTGAAAACATAGCTTGCAAGTTTCTGGAGAGAAGCGGTTTTGTTATTGTTGCTAGAAATTATCGCAAAAAATATGGCGAATTGGATATTATTGCACGCGAACCAGGTGATGCTTCACGTGAAAACAACACGATTCACTTTTTTGAGGTGAAAAGCATAAATGTTTGGTCGTTGAGTAATATCGGATCTACACGCGATTTTAGTGGACATAATCCGGAAGAAAATGTCCATTCATTAAAGACAAGACATATCAGGAGGGTAGTCGAGACTTATCTGGCTGACGTTGCTTGTGGGAATGGTCGAAAAGTCGAGGACATCGCGTTTCAGTTTCATGTCCTTTGTGTTTATATGGACTCAAGGACTCGACGCGCACGAGTAAAATGGCTCAGAAACATAGTTTTATAAGATGTTTTGTGCTACGATAATGCAACCGAAAGTTCGATACAGTTCAGTCGATCTTTTGGGTATTTCCGGAGCGTGGTGTAACGGCTAACATACCTGTTTTGGGTACAGGTGACTCCGGGTTCGAATCCCGGCGCTCCGACACGTAATGAGAATAATTAAATATCTAAGACAATGATCCTTGTGCTACAAAGAATAGTTTCATTTTTCGATAAGCTGGAAGACCGCGTGCGTGAGCATCTGAGTCGTTATCCGATCGTCTATACTTTCATTGGTGGGGTAGCTATTGTGCTATTTTGGAGAGGGGTTTGGCATACGGCGGACATTTTACAGGCAAGAGGTGGCTGGTTGGAAGTGCTTTTCTATGAACCAACAAGCCTGATTATCACAACGATTGTTTTGTTGATGACGGGACTGTTCGTGTCTTATTTCATTGGAGATACTATACTCATGAGTGGTCTTAAGAGACAGAAAAAAACGACTGAAAAAACCGAAAAAGAAGTTGAAGAAGAAGAGGCGGAATTGAAGGGAATGAGAGCAACCATAAAAGAAATGAAGAAAGAAGTTGATGAGATAAAGATGGATCAAGATATTGTTGATCTAAAAATAATCAAAGAAGAAATAGATGAAATAAAAGAGGTTATGGAGCATGAACACGCTGTTCATCATCCGGATGAAAAGAGGGGATAAATCTGTTAGTATAGACTCGCCTGCTGTGAAGCTGGCGATTTGCGGGATTAGTTTAATGGTAAAATAACAGTTTTCCAAACTGTGGTTGGGAGTTCGATTCTCCCATCCCGCACAAAGATAATAGATTGAATCATGTCCGACACCACTTCAAGTAAAGAGATGGCCGTGAAAAAAATGGGGATCGGCTTCGGCGTTATGATTTTGAAAAAGTCGCGCAACGGCGATGTCAAAGTTCTTTTAGGCCAGCGCCATTTTGATCCGGTGAAGGCCGATAGCGCCCTGCATGGCGAAGGCACTTGGACGATGCCTGGTGGCAAGCTTCATTTCGGTGAGAGCTTTGAAGGTGGTGCGTGCAGGGAAGTCATGGAAGAGATTGGTGTTAAGATCGAGCCGCAAGATTTGAAGGTTATTAGCCTGACAAATGACATTGTAACCGATGCGCACTTCGTAACTGCTGGGATGCTCTGTGAGCTTGCCCAGTGCGAGCCTCGCGTCATGGAGCTAGATGAAATAACAAAGTGGGAATGGTTCGATCTGGGCGCATTGCCTAAACCACTTTTCAAGCCAAGCGAAAAGATTTTCAAAAACTACAAAGAAGGGAAGTTTTATAAGTATTAAACAAACTCCCGCCCTCAGGCGGCCTTTTTGTCTATTTTAGATCTTTCAAAAACACATCTGTGTGCCGTGGCTCCGGCTTGACTGGTTTGGATATATCCCAAATAGCCTCGAATTGCGTTTTCATCAACTTGGCAAAATCGCGGCTATGAACGACGAACCCAAAAGACTCTTTGGAAGATGATATGAAGGCAACTTTGTCTTCATACATCCAATATCCCATTTGCCAGTTCATATCTTTCGGTGCCAGACGAATCTCACGGAGATGGCCCCCACCGACTCCAAGGAATGGATACTTTTTGAAATCGGGTTTAGCGTCGTTTGGGTATACTCCGCGTATGGAAATACCTCGCTTTATCCTCTTGTGGTTTAGTTCTTCCAGATAATCTGCGCCTAGTACACGAGCCATTTCGCTCATTGGCCACATCAAGATGGTGTGGATATTTCTGTGCCACATAATATGATTCATAACCTGCTGAAGGCCTTCTTTTCCTGAATAGAACTTTATTTTTGGTTCAATGAAGTCAGAGTGCTGGAGCAGGGTAGGGAGAAGCTTCTCGAAACTTTCTTTTTCTGATCGAAGAGATTCTATTCTCGATTGTAGTAGGTTTGGGATATTACCCAGATCGTCGATGGCAAAGATTTTTTTATTATCCTCACTTCTTTCGGTCGCAAGACCTTTCTGGATGAGGATCTTCAGGTTGTCGTATACAGATGGTCGTGGAACACCAATTCTTTCTGCGATTTGGCGCGCAGTCGAAGGACCCTTCTCGATGAGATCTTTGAAAACCCTTTGGGTGTTTATTGGCAAGCTTAGCTCCTGAAAGATTTTGTCTAACATGACATCATCTTAGCAGTTTACTATATAGTTGTTGAAAGTCGCCGACAGCTAGACAGTATCAGACACTTGTATTATACTCTTGTCAAGTTAGGGTGTGTATTAAGAGACCGATTTTAGCCAGCTTAACCATAAAACTATGCAAAACAACAAAAAAGCCAAGATTGTATTAACAGTTATAATACGCGGTAGCGGATTTCCCCGCGGCTCTGCCGCGCGGTACCTTGCAGGAAGGTTTGGAAACCCTCGGTTTTCAAGTAAGATATAGGCATGACCGTAGTTAAGACACACCACAACATCTATGACACCCATTACCA
>CAIKDL010000061.1 GCA_903826185.1 uncultured bacterium
ATGACACAACGAAATTTAATGAAAAATTACAGACATATTTGGAGTTCTACAACACTAAAAGAGTCCACTGTGCATTCAACAACAAGCTCACACCACTTGAAGTATTAACCAGGTCAGATTACTATACGTCTAAATTACCAGCAGAGTGCAGAAATGGGTGGGGTTATTCAAGGCCAAGACAATTCCAGGGTGCTGTGCTATGCTATTTTTACTATGCGATATTTCATTGGAAGCCTGCTTCGAGGAGAAGTAGCCGAGTATTATAAGACCACTTGCATCGACTTAGCCAACCGCTTTGGTATAGCCAATGTGGCCGAGATCGTGCCTCCACACATAACCGTCAAGACCTCATTTGAGAAGCCGAATCCAGAAGCTATAGATGAGTGCCTTTCGCTCAACACAGAAGTCCCGACAATCCCCATTTCCTTGTCGAATTGGAACCATTTCGGCACTAGGACGATATATATGGAAGGCGCCAAGCCAAGCGACGAGCTCAAAGCTTACGCCAACGATATCATCGCCAAATTGAAAGCTATTGGCATACCAACAGTCATGGAAGAGCGCGAGTTGCACATCCGCATGTCAGTCGCTCGCTTCTTGAATCCGAAAGATTACCAGTTGGTTTGGAATTACCTGCAAACAGTACCAGCTCCGAAATTCGACTTGGTTTTCGACAACCTGACAATCTTCTACAAAGAAAACAAAGATGATAAAGCCTGGAAAGTCCTGAAGACTTTCCCATTGACTGGTATAAGGAAATGAAATCAATAGAATTGAGAAAAAAGTTCGTCGACTTCTATATCTCCAAGAAACACAAGGAGATTAAAGCGGCTCCACTCCTGGCGGAAAATGACCCGACTCTGCTTTTCGTGAACTCCGGTATGTTCCCTTTGGTGCCGTATCTCTCCGGCGAATCTCACCCGGCTGGTAAAAGACTGGTGAACTATCAGCGTTCATTTAGGACTGATGACATCGAAGAAGTCGGCGATCACAGACATACAACATTCTTTGAAATGCTTGGAAACTGGGGCTTGGGAGATTATTTCAAAGAAGAACAGCTGAACTGGTGGTATGAATTTTTGGTCGAAGTTTTGAAACTAGATCCACACAAGATATACCAAAGCGTTTATGCCGGAGACAAAACCGCTCCGCGCGACGATGAGACTATTGCCATATTGACCAAGATATACAAGAAATATGGCGTCAAAGCTGGTGTCGGCGTCGCCACCACAACCGATGGTAACAAAGGTCCTGGTGTCGAAGTGGATTTCAATGAACAGAGGATGTTCCCTTACGTCGACAAGAACTGGTGGAAGCGCGGCGACACGGTCGGCGAGCTTGGTGGTCCGGATTCAGAGACTTTCTATGACACCGGCCTCAGTCACAATCCGAAATTCGGCAAATTCTGCCACGTGAATTGCGACTGCGGACGATTCATTGAGATTGGCAACTCCGTCTTTATGCAATACAAGAAGACAACTGACGGTTGGGAGGAATTATCGCAAAAGAACGTCGACTTCGGCGGCGGACTTGAAAGGTTGGCCATGGTCAGCATCGGTTCATCGAACGTCTTCAAGTCTGACTTATTCTCTGGTTATATCGCCTTTTTGGAACAAAAAACCAATACAAAATACGATCAGGCCTCATCGAGCTACGAGATTATTGCCGATCACGCTAGAGCTGCTACATTCCTGATCGCCGATGGTTGCGCGCCTTCGAACAAGGATCAAGGATATTTCGTGCGCAGGCTCATCCGTCGCGGGCTCATACATTTGAAGAAGTTGGATATAGATTTCAATGCTTTTGCCGAATTGGCTGAAATGGTCATCGAGAAGATGTCGCCGGTCTATCCGCATCTGGAGAAGAATCGCGCGAATATCACGCAGAATATCGCCGACGAAGTCGAGAAGTTCTCGCACACCATCAAAAATGGCCTTAAATATTTCGAAAAAGTGAAACCTGTTGATGGCAAACTTTCCAATGACGATGTCTTCGACTTGGTCACGACTCACGGATTCCCTCTAGAGATTATAAGAGAGATTGCTGCCGAAAAAGGCTATAAGATTGACGAAGATGGATTCAATGAGAAGCTGATCGCGCACAGGTCATTATCAAAAGCCGGATCAGAGAAGAAATTCAAGAGCGGTTTAGCTGATTCTTCAGAAATGACCGTGAAGCTACATACGGCCACTCACCTTCTACATCAAGCTCTGCGCCAAGTGCTCGGTGGCCATGTCGAACAAAAAGGCAGCAACATCACCAGCGACAGGCTCAGATTCGATTTCTCTCATCCACGAAAAATGACACCAGAGGAGATCAAACAGGTTGAAGATATCGTTAATGCCAAGATTGGCGAGAAACTGCCGGTATATTGCGAAGAAACAACTCCTGCGACGGCAAAGGAAGCGAATGCTATCGGATTGTTCGACAGTAAATATGGCGATAAGGTCAAAGTCTATTCAGTTGGAAGGCCGATAGGTGGCGATAATGCCGCGGCCGGCGCCGATGCGGAATCCGCTTTTTCGCGCGAAATCTGCAGCGGACCTCACGTGAATAATACCGAGGAACTCGGCCATTTCAAGATAGTCAAAGAAGAGGCCAGCTCATCTGGCGTCAGAAGGATAAAGGCGGTTTTGGATTAGAGAAGTAGTCAACACACACCTATTTGGCATAGTTGGTACTTTGACCGGAATCCGGTCAAAGTTACGATGTACCAAAAGTGCACGTATCTCGTACCGTAGTTTCGCCAACCGAAACCAAAGCCTAAACCAACACTGTCCTAGAATTTTCTTTCACCTTAGCAGCTTCCTTGGCAGCCTTCATAAAAGCTGTGAACAAAGGATGTGGCGCAAGCGGCCTAGCCAAAAATTCTGGGTGGAATTGCGTACCAAGGAAAAACGGATGCACTGACGAAGGTAATTCAGCTATTTCCATGAGGGTACCATCTGGCGATCTGCCGGAGAATACCAAGCCTCCCTTTTCGAGACGCTCGACGTATTTCGGATTGACTTCATAACGATGACGATGGCGCTCCTTGATTGTGCTGCCAGGACCAATCTTATCGGAAGCCTCATATGCGGAATAAGCAACTGTGTCTTTCGCCAACTTAGAAGTATATATACCTAACCTCATCGAACCGCCATAGTTGCCTTCGGCGATCTTCTTCTTTTGATCGGGCATGAAATCGATGATGAGATGCGGCGCTTTCTGGTCTATCTCCGCCGTTTGCGCGCCAGCAAGTCCGAGAACATTTCTGGCATATTCGATAGTCATGAGCTGCATACCGTAACACAAACCGAAATAAGGGATCTTGTTCTCACGAGCATAGCGAATGACATTGAGCTTGCCTTCTATGCCAGTTTCGCCAAATCCGCCCGGAACGATAATGCCGTCATATTGGTCGAGTTTAGAAAAATCTACAGGGCTGCCGGCATTTTTTGCGCCTTCATTTGCACCCTGCGCCTTTCCTTTTGCACCCTCATTCTCAAAATCGCGCGAATTGACCGTATCTATTACTGCTTTGACGCCAGCCTCATAGGCCGAGAACTTGATAGCCTCCAAAACAGAGAGATAAGCATCGGATAAGATAAAATCGCCGGTATTAAAATATTTTCCAACAACACCTATACGGACTTCTTTATTGACGTGATTCTTGATACCTTTAGCCATTTTCATCCAATCTTTGAATGAGCTGTCGGTTTTGGCATTCGGCAGATCCAATGCTTCCAGCAAGTTTTCTGCCAAATAATCTTTCTCGAAGTTTATCGGCACATCGTAAATACTCTTGATATCCGGTGCGGAAATAACGCGCTCGACCGGAATGCTGCAAGCCGAAGCAATCTTCTCCTTGCGCTTCTTGTCAAGAGGAGTTGCGGCTCTGGCGATGATAAAGTCGGCATTGATACCATAAGAAGCCAATTGGCGAGCGGCATTCTGGGTCGGCTTGGATTTCATTTCTCCCAAATTTCCCGGTGTCGGCAGATAGCTGACCATCATGAATATAACATCTCTCGGATGGTACATCTTGAAAACACGAGCGGCTTCCATGAACATGACGTTCTGATAGTCACCGACCGTGCCGCCAATCTCGATGATGGAGATGTCTGACTTATTGACCTTGGCTGCGTGCTCCAAACGATGAACGATCTCATCACGAACCTGTTCAGCGTCGACACATCTTCCTCCATATCCGAGCGAACGTTCTTTTTCAATAACATGCTTATAGACCATGCCGCTGGTGATATAGTCGTCAGCGGTAAGATCGCGACCTAGGAAGCGTTCGTAGTTTCCCATATCTTGGTCTGTTTCTAGACCGGAATTGAGCACAAAAACTTCGCCGTGTTCTGTAGGGTGCATGGTGCCAGCATCGACATTCAAATACGGATCAACCTTCACCAGATTAACTTTGTAGCCCTTAACAGTAAGAAGGGTCCCGATGGACGAGACCGCTATACCCTTTCCGACTCCTGACATCACACCACCGATCACGAAGATATATTTGTGATGGATATTTTTCTTATTGATAATCGTAACAGACTTCGCACGCTTCGGCTTCGAAACTTTCTTATTTTTATTTTTGGAGGTTTTCATCTAGCCATTTTAGTAAAATGTATCACTGTTTGTCCAATAGACAATACTTAGCAGGTGTGTGATTGTTTTACACACAAAAATATGGTATAGCTTATACCAGAATAATGGCGCACACGTCCATGACGCGTAGGCGCCTACGATCTAAAAAATTAGTGAAACAAGGTGGGGGGAATAGATGAACAAGCGCGAAAAGTTATTGAGGAAACGCAAAAGTCAGCTGAAAAAACTGCAGGCTTGGTTCAATAAAACGGGCATCGATTGGAGATCTTGGGGTAAAGATGATACCAAATCCTTGGAGGACCTGCTCCGAGAAATCGAGAAAGGTATCTGTCGAGTGATACCAGACCAAGAAGGCCGGCCCATAAGACAATATCGTTCCGTATTACTGAACGTCCACTTCGTCATTAACGAAAACGTGGCGCAAAGGTTAGTCGAGGTCAAACAAGTGCTCAAGACCGGAGAGGAAAGGACTCGCAGATGCGAAGCCAGCCTCGGCGGCAAACTCTTACCAAGAGAAAGAGTTCACCACGCGGCCAGAAGAATCGCAAAAGAGGAGCTTGGGCTCCGTTGCAACTTCGGACTGCTACCACTCGACCCCATTCCAGAAGAAGTGCACGTAGCTGAGCCAAATTCTTACAGCACATTGCCGACAATGAACTGTAAGTATGTGCTATCGTGCATAATCTGCTCTGATATGTATGACATGGACGGATACACGAGGAGAAGACGGCGCAAGCACGATCCAGTCCGGTTGACGTATTTCAAATGGGTTCCAGTGAGCACCTCATGCCAAACGCTCGCCCACTTCTTCGATAGATGAAAATAAACGCAAGACCAGTCACTGTCTTGCGTTTTTTAAACCTTGAGATATCTCCTGGCGGCCACATAACTGGACAAACCACCGAGTACAATACCGGCACCCATTATAATCATGAATATTTGAGCAAAATTCTTTATGAAATAGTTCGAGAATACATTGACCATCAATTGGAAATTGGCCGCAACATCTACGCCGGCTAGTTTGAGAATGATGGTATCTCCCCAATAAGCACCGGCCGCCAAGACTACAAGCGTGATAACGCCAGATATAACGCCGTACATGATGCCAGAGATCACAAACGGTCCTCTAACATAGGTGTTGCTGGCACCGACCAGTTTCATGACAGAGATCTCATCTCTAGCCGAATATATGACCAAACGGATGGTATTGAAGACTACTATAATGGCGACCACCACAAATATTATCGCGATCATCGAGCCAGTCTTTTCAACAGTCGGAATTATCGAGCTTAGACGATCAATAATCAGTTTATTTTCCTTATAATTGACCTTCTCTATGATAGGAGTGCCGGCCTGGTCTGTTGGATTTTTGTTCTGCAAAAAACTGGCGATGCTGCCATATTGGCCAGGATCCTTAGCCTTGATGTTGAGAGATGCTGGAAATGGATTCGAGCCGATCTCATCCAACCCCTGCATGATAAGAGTGTTATCTTGCCAACGGTCTTTGAATGAGGCCAGGGCTTGGTCACGAGATATGTATGATGTATCAGCGACTTGTGGCAGGATATTTATATCTTTCTGCAAGGCCAAGATGTCTGATTCTTGAGCATCAAGAGTGAAATAGACATTGATGTCGACTTTGTCCTTGACCTCGACGAGCAATGACCTAGCAAAAGCGCTACCGAAGATCAGTCCGCCAAAAGAGCACAGAGACAATGTGATGACCACGATCGAAGCAAATGACAAAAAGCCATTGCGCCAGAAATTTATGAAGCCAGTACGAGTGATGCGTTTTAGAGCGGTTAACATCATGGGTTTATTATAGTATATATTTGCCGGATTTATCGTCTCTTATGATCTTGCCTTTCTCCATGGTAATGACTCGGCCACCAACGGCGTCAACGACACCCTTGTTGTGAGTAGTTAGAAGCACAGTAGTGCCGAGTTCATTTATTTTCTTCAAAATGCGAATGACTTCGTAAGTATTGGTTGGGTCGAGATTGCCAGTTGGTTCGTCGGCGATGATGATATCCGGCTGATTGACGATGGCACGAGCAATAGCCACGCGTTGACTCTCCCCTCCGGAGAGTTCCTTGGGAAAATTCCAAATCTTATGACCAAGATCGACTAGATCGAGTACGTGCGGGACATCTGCGGCGATCTGGGCATCAGTGCGACCGGAAGCTTCCATAGCAAAAGCGATATTCTCATAGACAGTTTTGTTTGGGATCAGACGATAATCCTGGAAGACCATACCAACGCGACGACGCAGCTTATTCATCTGCTTCTTGCTGAGCTTATTAACATTCAAAGATTCAAAAGAGATAGTCCCACTGGTCGGACGATCTTCGGCGATCAAAAGCTTCATAAGAGTGGTCTTGCCAGCGCCGGAATGTCCAACAATGGTCACAAATTCTTTCGGCTCTACTCCGAAACTGACGCCGTCTAGAGCGATAGATTTATCGGAATATATTTTTGAGACTTTATCGTAATAGATCATAAGTGCATTATAACATTTTTTCTGCGTCGATAAATTTATCAAGATCGCCGTTTAAAACTTTGTCCACTTGAGCTGTTTCGACTTCCGTACGATGATCCTTCACCATCTTGTAAGGATGTAAGACGTACGAACGGATCTGATTCCCCCATTCTATCGATGTAGTCGAGGAGAGTTGCATGCCGCGTTCTTTGGCCAGACGCTCTTCTTCCATGCGTTTCCAGAGCTTGCCGCGCAAGATATCGAAGGCTTTCTCGCGATTTTGCATCTGCGAACGCTCAGATGTCACGTGGATAGAGATACCCGACGGTTTGTGAACCAGGCGCACAGCTGTTTCGCGCTTGTTGACGTTCTGACCGCCAGGACCGCCGGACTTGGCGATAGTGATTTCCACATCGTTGTCAGGAATGACTATATCTGCAGCAGTGGCTTTCTCTAGTTTTGGAATGACCTCAACCATAGAGAAAGAGGTGTGGCGTTTGTCATTGGCATTGAATGGTGAAATGCGCACCAGTCTGTGGACACCGGATTCGTTTTTGAGAGTGCCATAGACGCCAGGGCCGGCCGCGTGCGCGCCGGCCGATTTGCCAGAAATTTCCACTGTTACGTTGCGATAGCCGCCATGATCGTTGGAGTTTGAATGCACAACCGACCATCCCCAACCTTTTGAATCTGCATATTTACCATACATGCGTAGCAAGATGCCTGAAAAATCTTCAGCGTCGTCGCCACCAGCGCCGGATAATATAGTGAGAATGGCGTCGCCTTTGTCATATTTACCGACTCCGGCTAATTGGTCTTTCAGTGCCTGTAGCTCTTTTATCTTCGTTTGCGCCCTGATCTTATCCGACCAAAAACCTTCGGCATTCATGCTTGCCTCCAATTCGACGATCTTTTTTTCTAATGATTCTTTTTGGTTATCTTTTCGGTTTTGTGCTTGTTTTTCGGCCATGACATTAAATATACACTTAAAATGCCTACAAGTCATCGGGGTCTTTGGTGGTTTGGGACCTTGTGGCCCTGAGGCCTCGCGGCGGCACACACCTATGAGGCATAGTTGGTACTTTGACCGGATTCCGGTCAAAGTTACGATGTACCCAAAGTGCACTTACCCCACCCTATCGCCTTGACGCTTTCGCTCGCGCCGTTGTGATGCGCGTATCATTTGGAGCCAAAGCCCGGGATCGAACCGGGGACCCTCGCTTTACGAAAGCGATGCTCTACCAACTGAGCTACTTTGGCAATCGGCGGGCTAACACACTTTGGCGCACTAACCTGGAGCCAAGACCGAGGATCGAACTCGGGACCTCGCCCTTACCATGGGCGTGCTCTACCAACTGAGCTATCTTGGCGGACCAAAACTAGAGGGAGCGAGAGCCCATAGTACTATTTTTTGTGGCGTTTTTCAATCATCAGTCCGATGAAAGCGCCTATTACAAAATAATACGCCAAAGCCGCCAAGACATATACTGTCTGATAATTGAGCATGGGGTCTGCCAACGGCGATGACCACAAAGGCGTCAGTGACTTCGTAAAAACATTTTCCATGAACTTAGCGAACGGCATCATACACGACACCATACCGCACACTCGATAGAACATCACCGGCACCAACACGAACTGAAAAACGATAAACAAAAAAGCGATGCTGCCGGCAATAGATCCTCCTTTCGCCCAATATGGCCAGAGCTTCCAGTGATTATGATCATGAACGTACGACATATGATTATTGTGCGACCTCAGTCAAAGTGCCGCTCTTTATCGAAAATCCTCTAGTCACGCATACCGATGGCGGTGTGGTAAAAGGTTCGTCTGGATTTCGGTCGCAATAATTAAAAGATACGACACCATTCGATATACCCAAACCTTGTGGTGATATTCTGTCTCCAAGGAATATGGCATTAGAATTCGTGTATTTATCACCATTCTTGATAAAAGCAATGGCATAGAAGAATGTTCCACTTCCGCCTTGGTCTTGAGTCACGTAGGCGGCGATGGTGCCAGTACCAGATCCTAAATCACCAGTAACTGTATTTCCGAATATTTTGGTAATGATGGCAGATGGTGCTACCGAAACTTTATCACCATGATCATTGTATATCTGGGTCAGGCCAATAACATACATGGCGGTTAAGAGCACAACAAATATAAAAAGCACTAGATAGTAATGCGATCTCTTGTACACATGATGGACCATTGCCGACATTATAACATATAAAATAAAGTCAAAAGTATAGCTTTACATTTGGGTATATTTATATACTATGTTCAATAGATAGGACCCTACATGGCCCTTTGACATCAACAATCACCAAAAAACCAAAGAAAGGATCGTTACATGAAGAAAGCATTGATAACATTGAGGAAGGACTTATTCTTCCGAAAGATGGAAGCCTTGGGATTAGCCCTGGCTTACGATGACGTGAGACTGAAGTCGGGGTACTCAGAAGTACATCCGAAAGACGTCTCTATCACAACTCATTTCTCGCGGAATATTCCCCTCCTTTGTCCCTTGGCAAGCGCTGCCATGGACACGATCACGGAAGTACCCATGGCCATTGCCATGCCGAAGATCGTTGGAGGAGTCGGAATCCTCCATAAAGCCTGGGAGGCCCAGAGACAACAAGCGGCGTTAAAGCAGGTGAAAAATCACCTGAATTGCCTCATTGAAGACCCGGTTTGTGTCAATGAGGGCGATACAATCCTGCAAATCAGGAATATGCGCCAACAACAGGGGTATAGCTTTCACAGCTTCCCTGTTTTGGATGGCAATGGGAAGTTATCCGGCTTACTGACTCGAAATGATTTCGATCTCAGTAGCGGAGACAGCATAACCGCCGGAGAAGCGATGACACCGATCAAAGACTTAGTCACCGCGTCTATCAAGACACTTCCGAAAGAAGCCTACACACTTCTCCGTGAGAAACGCAAGAAGGTCTTGCCTCTTCTCCGGGAGAACGGCACCTTGGCGGGAATGTATGTGCTCTCAGACGTCAAACGGTTGATCATCGGAGGGAAAACTCCGTACAACGTCGACAAAGCTGGGCACCTGATCGTCGGGGCCGCTATCGGTACGGGCGAAGCCGAGCTCCTTCGAGCACAAATGCTCATTGAAGTCGGCTGCGACGTATTGGTCATCGACACCGCCCACGGCGACTCGAAGAATGTTTACGAAACTCTTCGGGAATTGAAGAGATCATACCCCGGGTGCGACGTGGTCGTCGGCAATGTCTCCGAAGGCGAGTCAGCCAAACGATTGGCGAAAGCTGGAGCGGATGGTATCAAAGTTGGCCAAGGGCCGGGTTCCATCTGCACCACCAGAATCGTGGCAGGTATTGGTTGTCCTCAAGTGACGGCCATTTACAACTGTGCGAAGGCGGTGCGTGGAATGGGTATTCCCATCTGCGCTGACGGCGGCATCCGCTACTCAGGCGATATAACTATTGCCATCGGAGCGGGAGCCGACTCAGTCATGTTGGGTAAGACGTTGGCCGGCACTACGGAAACACCTGGATTGATCCAGGAAACCTCCAAGGGGCGGATCAAGAGCTATCGCGGTATGGGATCTTTGGCAGCGATGCAGGCCAGTAAGGCTTCTCGCGAAAGATACCTACAAGGCGAAACCTCCAAGGAAAAGCTTGTACCCGAAGGGGTCTCAAGCGTCGTCCTCTATCAAGGCGATGTTGCCGATGTCTTGCACAAACAAATCGGCGGCTTGCGCGCTGGTATGGGATATGTCGGCGCTGGATCGATAAAAGAGTTGCAAGAGAAGGCAGACTTCCATCGCATCTCTGGATCCGGATTAGCCGAATCACATCCGCACGACATCATCATCACTGAAAACCCCCGATAATAAGAAGGAAGAAAAGGAAAAAATGAACAGAAAGTTAACAGAAAGCCGGAAGCGGCTTCTAAACGGAATCAGTACTCTCGGTATCGTCTGCAATCAATGGGGCGATACCGGTAAAGGTAAGATGGTGGACTTCTTCGCTGATTGGGCGGATGTCATCGCACGCGGCACCGGCGGTGCCAACGCGGGACATACGATATCCATACGCGGACGAGAACACATCTTCCACCTCATTCCTTCGGGGATCCTGCACGATTCCGAAGGTAAGACCAACATCATCGGTTCTGGTGTGGCACTCGACCCAAGCATCGTCTGCGAGGAACTCGAGATTTTGGAGAGCGAGGGGCTTACACATGAGCACCTGCTCATCTCCCAAAATGCCAAGCTCGTCTTGCCACAACACCTGGTCATGGACCGTGCCAAAGAAAGCGACAGCGCCGGCAAGATCGGTACAACCGGTCGAGGTATTGGCCCGGTCTACGAGGACTACTATGCCCGCATCGGGCTCACTGTGAACGACTTGCTCAACACGGATGTTTTCGTACGGAAGCTCCGTCGGAATCTCCGGGATAAGATCAAGTTCTTGCGGACAATGGATCCCGATATCATTCGGGAGATCATGCGTCATCCACAGATCGGCAATGGTCGATTCTTCTCGGATAAGGAATCGATCTTCAATGTCGACGCGATCGTGGAAAGTTATCGAGTCTACACAGAGAAGCTCAAGGGGATGATATCCGACACCGACAGTTTCCTTCGGGAAATAGTCGGCGAGAAGAACATCCTCCTCGAGGGCGCGCAAGGTATCTTGCTCAGCGTTGATTATGGGACATATCCATATGTCACCTCCTCGGACTGCTCTATCCAGGGCTTGGCCAGAGGAGTTGGACTGGAGGAAGAAGATGTCGATCTCAACCTTGGGATCGTCAAGGCCTTCTATATGACCCGTGTCGGCGAAGGCCCATTCCCTACCGAGTTCGGTGGCGAGGCATCGGCACAGTGGTGTGCCAAGAAAGGCATCAACAAAACCTCGGAATTGGAGAAATTCGGCAAGCTCGACGTGAATGTCGATGACGAATATCTCCAAGGTCTCGCCGTACGAATGGCAGGCAACGAATACGGCGCCACAACTGGACGGCCACGCCGAACTGGTTGGCTCGATCTGCCACTATTGCGGTATTCCCTACTGCATAATGGGCCAGACACGATCCTTACCAAGCTCGACGTCTTGGACCAATGTGAGCGGATCAGAATCTGCTCGGCATATATGTATGTCGGTCCAAATTATCGCCTAGGCCAGCGCATTGTTCGGGCCGGTGAAAAGATTCCGACGGCCATCATGGATGAGCAGATTATCCAGAATTGTCGCCCGATCTACACCGACTTTGACGGCTGGATGCAACCGATTCAAGACGTCACTTCCGTAGCCGACTTGCCGGCAAAATTCCGGAAAATCTGGAAGTTTGTGGAGCATGAGGCACGGATGCGGACTCGGATCATCTCGGTCGGTAAGGACCGCGAGCAGACGATCGTGGTTGGTGATTGACCGCCAAGAGCTAGTAAGCAAAAAATCAAAGCCGCCAGTGGACCTTCGGGCACCACGGGCTTTTTTATTAGCTGGGTGTGCTTTTATTTATATTCTGCGCGGCCAAGCGGGGTCGAACCGCCAACCTCTCGCGTGACAGGCGAGTGCTCTAACCAGTTGAGCTATGGCCGCATTTCGTACTTGTAAGTACTGCAGTAATGTATCAGAAAACCGTCAAAAAACAAAGTGTGACCTATTATACCGATTAAATGTGTCGGCGGAAGGAATTGCACCTTCGACCTTGGGCTTATGAGTCCCACGCTCTAACTAACTGAGCTACGCCGACATTGGAATGACGCTATAGTGACCTCTGCGCGCGTTAGCGCCATTAGAGGATAGCAAATCATGGCCCCTTGCACAATAAGCCGCATTGTGGCAAAATGACCTATCATAGGCTGTATAGCAAGTTCGAAGTAAGCCATACCGCGGGGTAGAGCAGCGGTAGCTCGTCAGGCTCATAACCTGAAGATCGCCGGTTCGATTCCGGCCCCCGCAACAATTATTTGACAGATATAGCTAGGTGTGCTATACTATGTCCAGCATAGTTTTTTGATATCCCCTGCTGTTTGACTACGCATTTTAGAGTCATAAATAGGCTTTGGAATGCGCAGTTAAACAAGAAAAGTCAACAAAGGAGACAAAGTGGAAACAAAAACAGAAACGTTAGGTAATCCAGTCTTTGGATTAAAGATTCTCATGGGTCAAGAAAGGGGATCTGTTCACATCGATCAATGCTACCAGTTCATCCTCCAAAAAGAAAAGCACCCATTCGGATTGGATACGCCTGTAGCAGCCGACAGGGTGATGCCCGCCTGTCGAATTGAATTCGTCGGGGCCGGCAATACTGAAGACACGGTGTCTGTGATGGTTGCGACCATCCGGTACTGGGTTGGTCCTCAACCGGAAAACACCCTGAAAAAGCTCCGGGTAATCTCGGTACCATTCCCAGGCGGACAAAAAGGTCAGCATCATGTGTTCTTTGAAGTCCAGACCCCGTTTCAAGTATTGATCTCCGGGGAAACGACAGACTTCAGCGGAGCAGGAAGAACCGCATGCATCAAGCTCGAATCGGTGTTCACTCTCTTGGCAAATGTGTACAATGTGCCAGTCGAACGAATCACATTACTTCAGCCAGCTGATCTTGATCAGCTATATGAAAATGTGACTGCAGTTCCTCGGTAACCAATCAATCCCGCCCCAACCTCGGAGAACCCGTCTCCAGTTTGGCGGCGGGTTCTTTTTTTATATTACTTACACTACTGACGATGTTTCACTCACTCCTTTTAGAAACATAACTATTTGGCGCCACTCCAGTCTCACCTGTGCAACAACATTAAATAATTCTTTGAAGGTTTTCTCCCGGAGACCTATTTTGACTATGAATATATGCCATGGTAGAGTCGACTTAGAAGTAATCCCCAATCCAACAACAGAAAGGATCTTGAATGAAAAAGACGAAGAAACCATCGAACATCATCGATCTGGTCAGCTTATTCTCCAAACAAGCGGCCATCGAAAGACGTGTTCAGAAAATCAGTGACGACCTGGCCAAAGAGAAAGGTCGACTCATGACCTTCAATACCAAGGCCAAGGAAAATATCACCAAAGCCTTGATAGCCGGAAAAACCGCTGGTGTTCCCCTGTTAAACGAGCTGATCCAATGCTTCGGCTTGGACAAGACAGTGATCGAGAAGATCATGGCGTTCAACGGGAAACTCATGAGCGCCAAAGGATCGGAGCTCCTCATTGCCATTTCCTACCAAAAACGGATCCGTTTTGGTGGTCCCGGTGATCTAAGCGACAATGATTTCATGACCTGCTGGGGCTATGTCTTCGGAACGCTTTCCGGAGAACGTCTCACTTTCGATCCGACGTCCCTGTCCATGACGATCCCCTTCTCGCGGCACATTCTGCACGGATTTGAGCACGGGAAAGATCATGAAAGCACAGTGGGACCGATCATTATCTCCAATCATGGTCTTGAGCCAAGCACCTTCACAATACTTCACTGGCTCATGAAGGAGCACTTCGAGACCGGCCTAACCCGCCCGATTGACGGCTTAAGAGGAACCGGCCACCAAGTGGTCATCCTCGTCGGGGATGAGATCAGTTACAAGGGTCTGAACAAAACCGGTTGCATGCTCAACCTGGAAGATCTCAAGAAACGTTTGCTGATCGCCACACCACAAGAAAAAGGCCGCGGCGACGGTATCTGAATCCAACCATCAACCAGTCCCAGTTCAAAGGTCACGACAGTGTGGCCTTTTTTGTTATAAAATATAAAAAACCGGCGGAGATTGCTCTCTGCCGGCTTGTGCTATTTTGCCCCGCGCTCAGCCCCACTCAATCGTGGTTGGCGGTTTGTCGGAGATACGATGCACAACCGCACCAACTTCTTTGATCTCGTTAGTAAGGCGTCGCGAGACCAAGCGCTTGAAGTCTTCCGGAAATTCTGCCCATTGAGCAGTAAATCCGTTGACGCTCCAAACACCCCAGATGGCCAGAACGACTCCTTCTGCAGCATCATCACCTTTCGTGCAGGTTGTAATGGAACGCGTAACAACCACGCCGGCTTGCCAAACCCCTTCATACAGCTTATGCCGACGTAATTCTTCAATGAAGATATCATCGGCAGCACGAGCGATGTGAAGCTTGGTCTTATCGATTGGACCTTCGATCCGGACAACAAGTCCAGGACCGGGGAACGGATGCCTCGTCAGGAGAGCTTCCGGAACATCTAGAGCCCGACCGATATTCCGTGCGCCATCCTTCACACAATCGTCGAGAGGGGTCAATTCCGGAATCGAAAATCCCAGATTGATATTGTGGTGAAGCTTGATCGTGGCCTTGCGTGCACCACCAACATGGCCTCCACCGCTCTCGGAGATGTCCGTCATCAAAGTTCCTTGAGCAATGAACGATGCACCGAAATCGTCGGCGGCTTGTTGAAGGATGTTCTTGTAAACACTCCTCATCGCCACCCGCTTTTCGTGCATGGAATTGGCGCCAGCGAGAACTCGGAGGAAGTCATCCGTCGCATCGATGATCATCAGTCTGAGCCACGGCACATTACCGAAATACTCGATAACAAACCGCTCATCATCCGGACGATCGATGCCTTTGATGTAGACCGCCAGAATCTGGTCAGGATGTTCGTCCACAGTGTTCTTCAACAGATACGCTACGACCGACGAATCGGAACCGCCGGACAACGCCAGAAGCACACGACGACCGAACACCAGACGCGACTTGAGCTCAGTGATCTTTTGCTTGGCGATATCCTGCGCGGGAAATCGGTCTTTCGCGCCGCAGATGCCGAAGCAAAAATTCTCGAAGATCTTCGCACCGCCAGTGGTGTGAGTCACCTCGGGATGGAATTGGACCCCGTAAAGATGTCCAAACCTTCCGGCTGCGACCAAAGAATGCACCGTCGTAGCCAAGACCGTTATGATCTCGCTTGGCTCGATGACATCACCATGACTCTGGAGAACATCCAGATGTCCGGTGCATCCATCGAACAAACCAGTTGGTGTGAATTTCGCCGTGTGCGTACCGAACTCTTTTTTGTGTCCGGGACGTACGATGGCACCGACGTGCTTGGCCCACATTTGGAATCCCAAGCAGATCCCCAAGACAGGGATCCCCAATTTGAAGATCGCTCCATCAAATGGCGGCGGTTCGGAAACGACAGACATCGGACCGCCGGAGAGAATAATCCCCACCGGACGAAGCTTTTCGACGTCGTCAGCCGTTACCGTTACCGGATCAGCCACTAGGCAGAACACTCCAAGCGCTTCCAGTTGCTGTTTGATGAGATGGTCGAATTGGCTACCCATCGCGAACAACAGGAATACTTCCTTAGTTTTTCGAACTGCGAACTCCTCATTGATCGCCACTTCCGTATCGGGGTTCATACCCCTGAACATGCTAAGCATATATTTTTCCTTTCAAGAAACAGGTTATTCTATGGTTATACCTCTGGTTAGAGACTAACATACGAATGTTTTTAATCAAGCAAAGGCCGACGAAAAAGCGGCGACAATAAAAACGGCGTTAACAAAAAAGACCCGCACACCGAAGCGTGCGGGCCATTTGATATCTAACGTCCAACAATTCGCGCTGGACTTGGTCAACTCAACCAACCAGCGTCCAAGGAAGCTCTGTACCACCCCTGAAAACCTGAACATTCCCAATTTTTTGCGGAACTGCCAAAGGCTTCCGTTCGATGGTCATGGTTTCCTTGCTCACCTTCACGCCATACAAGCCAAGGAAGTTTTCCGAGAGGAATGGGCCAAGATGTTCCAAAGCACCATCCTCGTCGAAGACGGTCGTATACAACTCAACGGCCGTCGGGGCCGTGAAAATCCCAGCTGCGCAGCCATAGCAACGCATTTTGGCCGATTCATCATGTGGCGCCGAATCGGTTCCGGCACCAAAACGACGGTGACCGGAGGTGACGTATTCACGAACCTTCAACCGGTACATCTCACGCTTCGGAACCGGTTTACAGAAATGCACCGGATTCATGCCGTTACGGAACATCTCATTGCGATTGATCATCAAATGATGAGCCGTGACCGTCGCCTGGATGTTGTGCTTGACTTCGGCGACAAATGCCGCCGCACGTCCATCAGTGATGTGTTCGAACACCACCGGCAAGCCCGGAAACGAGTTCAGAAGCGGATCCAGATCACGTTCGACAGAGACGATCTCGCGATCGAATTCATCGACTTCTGGCTCGACGGCCTCGAAATGGCCAAGAAGCGGAATGCCTTCGCGCTCCATCGCTTCGAAGACCGGATACCGCCCAAGGAGATTCTTCACCCCGTGGCCGGAATTGGTGGTGCCACCAAGGCCTCTTTGATCGGCCATGTACAGCTTCACACCACACCAGACTCCTTCTTTGAATCCACGCACGACTTCCTCCGGAGTAATCTCATCCGTCAGATAACAAGTCATGCGCGGTTCGAAGTCTTTGTTTGTCGTGACGCCAAATGTCTGGAGTATGCCCAGCATAGCTCTGATCCTCCAACGATACCCTTTGGCTTTCTCGATCGTCGACGTCTCGTCAGGATGCTTGAGATTGCCCATAATGACCGCCCCGATCGCTCGTTGATTGAGCGTGCAAGGCAAAACATTCCTGAGCATATCAACATCACGGACATGAAGATGGCGATCAAACCAACGCGGTATGGTAACCGCATTAACTTTCGCAACAGTTGTTTCCATAATACTTATTCCTTTTTGTTGGCTACTCTAGTTCTGAAGAAACATTAACTGAAAAAGGCGCTCAAATCAAATGCGCTCCATGCGCTAAATATAATAGAATTCCTCAAAAACTTTTTTATACAGATTTATGACCCTCTTGGCCTCATATTGGCTAAGCTGCATAGCGGAACCTTCGTGCGCTATCTGGTTCCTAACTTTGTGGGCTTCCCAAGCTTCGTCGAGCGAATTGAAATCAGCTTTCTCTACCCTCTTCAGTTTCTCGCCAATACTTTCGCCGTGATATTCCATTTTATTCAAAAGATCATCGAGAATGATATCTGCTTCCAAGATGGCCTGTCGCCAATCGTTCTGGTTCGCCGATTCTATGTGGCGCATAATGCTTTCCCAGCGCTTAGTCAAAGAAGGATCACCTTTCACGTCTGTCTCATAGGCTTCCTCAACCTTGAGGTCATACAATGCGTGCTCTTTGTCACGAATGATCTTCAATTGCTCAACACAATAAATAATACCTATCAAAAATAATATAGCCAAAGGTATCGAGATGCCGATGAGAAATCCTAGAGTATGTTGCGTCCAGAGAACCCAAGTAGGATAAGTACTGGTAGCCCAATTGGCAACGCTGTGTATCGTTGGATCGAGATTCAAATTCGACCCCGGCAAAACCTGCGTAACCACTGCAGCTGTATAATTTATTGGATCCATTGCTTATATTATAACTCGCCAAGCAGTTCTTTTCCTACTCGGAATAGAGTAGCTTCGTCGGCATGACGCGCAGTGAGCTGTAAACCAACCGGCAAATCTGCTTTTCGGCCGCCGCTAACATCAGCATCTTTCGAGGCGTCTTTGGTAGCCATACCGCAAGGCACAGACAGCGCTGGCATACCGGTCAAATTGGCGGTAACCGTGAAGATATCTTCCAAATACATAGCCACCGGATCATTGGTCTTCTCCCCTACTTTGAAAGCTGGTGAAGGCGCTGTTGGAGTAGCGATAACATCGACTGATTCAAAAGCTTTGTTGAAATCTTCGGTGATCATGCGACGCACGGCATTGGCACGATTGTAATAAGCATCATAATAACCCGATGAGAGAACATATGTTCCAAGCAGGATGCGCCTTACAACTTCACGACCGAGACCGGCGCGACGCGATTCGAAATAATCTTCGATGCCATTTTTACCATCCTTGTGCAGACCGAATCTGACTCCATCGAAACGGGCCATGTTCGCGGAGACTTCAGCTGGCATAACTATGTAATAAACCATCAAAGAATAAGAAATGTTCGGCAGAACTATGTCGCGAATCTCATAACCTTTTTTCTTGAGAGATTCTAGGCTGTCATTGAAAACCTTGAGCACTGCTGGGTCTATGCCGTCACCGCCAAGGAAATGTCGTGGAACGCCGATGACTGGCCTTTTGCCACTGTCTTCGACGCTTGAAGCTTTTGAAGATTTCGAAGATTTCTTATACGTATCAGGAGAAATCGTTGTACCATCTTTCTGATCTTGACCGCGTATCGCATTGAAAACTATCTCGCAATCCGTAACAGTTTTGCCGATAGGGCCTATCTGATCCAGAGATGAACCCATGGCCATAACGCCATAGCGCGACACTGCACCATACGTAGGTTTCAAACCGACAACACCACAGAAGCTGGCTGGTTGGCGGATAGAGCCGCCAGTATCAGAACCAAGAGTAAATAGCGCACCATCCATGGCCACAGCCGCCGCAGAACCACCAGACGAACCTCCGGCCACGCGTGACGTGTCATGTGGATTTCTGGTTGGACCAAAAGCCGAGTTCTCAGTAGAACCACCCATGGCGAATTCATCCATATTGGTACGGCCGAGAAAGACAACGCCTTCTGTCTTCAACTTGGAAATGACCGTCGCATCATAAGTAGCATGATAATCTTCCAACATCTTCGAGGAAGCACTAGCGATGTGGCCTTTTATAAGGATATTATCTTTTATTCCACAAGGAATGCCTGTCAAAAGCGGTACCTCCACACCGAGCGACCCATTGCCTGATTTTGCGCGCGCTTTTGCATCGGCGATCTTCTTGTCAGCTTCGCCAGCCGACTCCAGCGCATCGCCAAAAACTTCTAGATAAGCATTGATATCGGCATTCTTGCTCTTGATCTCATTTATATATTCCATGGCAAGTTCTACCGCAGTAAAATCCCCTTTCACAAGATGATCGTGGGCTTTGATGATAGTCAGATTTTTCAGATCGATTTTCATTTTATATCTTGATATCTTGCGCGATTATCTTCTTAACTGCCACAAAATCACCCTCACGATCTGGTGCCTCATCGAGCAAGCGCTCGCGGTCTTCGGCAGATGTCTGCATGGCCGCGTCGTCGCGTACAGCATTTTTCACGGCACCGACACGAGCCGAGCCTTCGATATCTACGTCGACTTTTTTGAGCTGGTCCACGTAACTTAGTATAGAGTCAAACTCTTTCACCAGTGAGGCTTTGTCTTCTTCAGTAAGCTTGATACGCGCCAAAGTCGCCAAATGCTCTAATTCTTTTATAGTGACCATAGAGAAAATTGTAGCATAGAAGACCGTTTCTATCACCATGGATCTTACTTATTTTATCTAAAGCTTACTCGTGTCTATATGAACTAGATATCTTAAGGATAGCTGTGCTGGTCTTCGTAGTCGGAGCAGATACACCGTCTGAGTAGCTACAGCTCAACTTCAACAAGTAGGTGTTGCTACCAGAGGTAGGAACTACTATAGATGTTGTGTTTACAGTTGTCGGAGTTGGGGTGTCTGTTCCAGCAGAGATACCAGTGGCAATACTAGAATTCCATGAGGCTGCATTCCAACCACCATCGAAGGTTGTGGCTGGTGATATGGTTGTGGCTGAACAATTTGCTGTTAGACCGATTACATGAGGAACTGTCCATGATACCGCGAATGGTGATCCAGGACTTATCGTAGTAACCGAACTTAATACTGAGGTAGGATCAGAGGCATCTCTTGTTTTGACAGTGATACCGGGGGCTGTTGCGGGTGGAGTGCTTACGGTTGGTACAGTAACGCCACCACAAGTTACCGCTGTAGAGGTGTGGCCATTGCCATCGTTAGCTGTGAAGATCATGCTCTGAGGGCCTGCATTGGCTGTGGTATAAGAAACTACAGGATTCGGAGAGAATGTGTAAACACCAGGAACCGTTGGTGATCCACCGCTAGCTTGTGGATTCCAGTTCACTGTCCATGGACTAGAACCAGTCAATGTTCCAGAAGGAGAAGG
>CAIKDL010000062.1 GCA_903826185.1 uncultured bacterium
AGCAATCTGGTCTTGGCCACCAGGAGACATATAAGAACCAGTCGCTGAATAAGTGCCATCTTTATAAGCGTATGCGGTCTTCTTGATTGTTATGGCCTGCGGTGTGTCAATCGTAGTTGGTGGGTTTGTAATCGGTAATGAAGCGGCCCTAGAACTGGATTCGCCCGATTCATCGGATGCAGCCACGTCATCATCTGAAAAACGATTCGATGGCTGCTTTTGAGGAGTTACCGAATCTGGTACAGCAACAGGGACCGTAACAGAAGAGACCTGATCAGCCGTTGTTGTAGCTGTATCAGAAGATTTTCTTCCCATTATGATGCTGACCAATACTACACCTAATATCACAACCACACTTATGATCACACCAACATTCCTTTGAAGATTATTTTGTTGTTCCATGTTTTATATTGTATTAATTTTCTTTTTGGATTGAATGCAAAGCACATCCGGACCATTCATGAAGACTACGAGAGTGGCGACAGCTAAGCCGAAATCTCTCACACCAATCTCGCCATAGCCGACGACCCACATGATGTCGAATAAATGGAGTGAAAGGAGCGGTGCGGCGATGCGCGTCTGCCAACCGAATAAGAGCATCACGCCGAAGACCAGCTCAAATAACGCATTGAAATACACCAGAGTCGTAGCCTCCATATGCGACATGGACACTATAGAATCCGGCACGTAAGCCGTCCAAGCGCCGGTATTGGTGAATTGCTGAAAACTGAACCAAAGTATCACTATCGCCATACCATAACGAAGGATGCTCGGACCAAATAGTTCAAGGGTTGAAATTGTTTTTTGCATGGGTTTATATTACCACATGTATACGAACAATCATGAAAAACTGGTGCAAAAATATCCGGATTGATATATGCGCGGCAACAAAAGCTTTGCACCGCTCTCTATTGGCAGATCGTAGATACAGAGGAAAGATCTATATCGAGCCTTATAAATTATTAGTTAATAATCAAAATAAAACATGAGTACTAAAAAAATTATATCAATAACTACCGGTTTGGCTTTTGTCGCAAGTGCGATTTTGGCTGTACCGGCTTTTGCGCAAACTAGTGATGCTAATGCCCAATCCAATAACGGCTTACACATCGGCGCTTCTTTACAAGGACAAGCTCGCGTAGGTGGTTATAGCGGAGCCGGACGCGGTCAAGGAATGATGGCTAGACTGGGCGTTTTCGGTAAGGTTACTGCTATAAGCGGTAATACCATCACTATAAGCGGTAGACAGGGCTTTGGAACAACTACAGCCGCGATCAGCTATGCCATAGATGCTACAAATGCTTCTGTAAAAAAGAACAACGCCACCAGCACAATATCCAGCATCGCCGTTGGAGACATGGTATTTGCTCAAGGTACAGTTACTGGCACAAACGTGGTTGCAACAACAATATCTGATGGAGCTTTAGGCCGCATGGGTAATCGTGGTCAAGGAAATGTTGGGAATAAAGGCATGAAAAACGGAGGACCAGAAATAGCTTCTTCAAGTCAAGTCATAGGTAATGGCCAACCTGTTGTCGCCGGTACGATATCGGCTATAAATGGCAACACCGTCACTATCACGAATGCGAGCAATATGACTTATACTGCCGACATTTCGAGTTCCAAAATATTGCGTGGTCAAAAGACCATCGCCATTGCGAATTTGGTTATTGGAGATAAGGTCGTCGTTCAAGGAACAGTC
>CAIKDL010000063.1 GCA_903826185.1 uncultured bacterium
ACTGGAGCCACTACTTCCTGAACTACCTACGGAGCCCGTACTGCCACCACTCCCTGTGCTGCCGCCAGAACCGCTACCCGCAGGGCTACCACTAAATGAGGCTGTTTGGCCACCAGCACTAGCACCTGTACTTGTCGGACCAATAGTAATCCTGCCTGTAGTCTCAGTACCACCAGATGCCGTCGCTGGTCGTGGGCGTCCAGCACCATTTGCGTAAAAAGGAGACGGTTGCCCATTCTGCTGAGGGTTTCGTGGCTGGCGTGCTCCATCTTCGTAAAGCGGCTGGTTAGCCATCTCTTCCATTAATCTCTCCTCTTCTTCTAAGGCCTCTGCCTCAGCATCTTCCACCTTCGCGTCACTGTGTATATACCAAACATCTAATATCCAAAACTGAGCGATACCACCAGTGAAGGCCGCAAGAGCCTCTGTTCCTATCAAAGACACAAGTCTTTTTGGTTTGGTTACCAAGGAAACCTTTTTGCCGAACTGTATCCAAAGGGCGATGATTACTCCCACAACTGGGTCTACAGCCTCATTTATAGCTATTCCAAGACCTAGAAACCACACCAAAATTAGTTCAATGATGATGAACTGTATAAAATCCATTACTCCGGCGAAAAGATACAACCATAACCAGCCTTCGGATTTCCTTTTGTAAGCCATGATTTAAGATTATATCACGGACACGAGGCGCTCGCGCGCTGCGTTTTGTACGTAAACCATCACTGCCCTGCCGCCTCCATCTCTTTCTTGGCGCGTTGGATCTGCAAGACTTGTTCAGGATTGGTAGTGATAAGCTGGTCTTCTGTATAAGAGGCTCTGACTTTCAAGGCCACGTGCTTCAAACCAACGAAGAAGATGCCTTCACCTACGTCGGCTTCTAGGAGTAAGTACTTTTCTTCATCTGTCAGGTTGAATGTTTTCTGGATATGATCTATGACCGTTGGTGATTGTTTGAGAAGTATCTGTATAGAAGAGTTGGTCAATATCGGCAAGCCGTAAGGAGACCTTATGAAGTCGTCCACGTCTTGGGTTATAGTGGCCAAACCGAGCCAGTATTTACGGCAGCGTTTCGCTATCCCGAATAGGAATGAAGCTGTATCTTCGGATTTCATCATCCACCATGCCTCATCGACTACCAGCAAGCGTTTCTTCTTGACCTTGCGTATGGTGTTCCATATATAGTGTGTGACGATATACATAGCCACCGGTTTCAGCTCGTCTTCCATGTCGCGTAGCGAGAAAACCACGAACTTTTTGTCCATTTCCACGTTCGAAGGACGGTTAATGAAACCGGCCCAAGTTCCCTTCGTGTACTTAGTCAGTCTTTCCACTAGAGATTCGGCTCCTTCCATGCCGGCCAAGACCATTTCGAAGTCAGACAAAAGTGGTGGTTCGACATTGCGGAAATCCGATTCTGCAGTGATATCTTTCAAAGCATAAGTTTCAGAAATGGCACGGTCGATGATAGCATCTTCTTCCTGGGTCAGGCCGCCGAACATTATACGGAACAAACCGACCAAGTTGATGATGTTGGAACGCAAAACATCCGAAGCAGATTCATCTTCTGACGGAATCGGCAGGTCGAATGGATTTATGTGGTGTTCGGAGTTCAGTGAGATATTGAAATATTTTCCAGCGGTGAGCTCGGTCATGTATTCATATTCTTTTTCTGGGTCAATAACGATGACGTCGGTATCGAACATGAGCGTACGCAGAATCTCCAACTTGGTACAGTAAGATTTACCAGCACCAGCGACGGCGAATGTCACAGAGTTGTAGTTTGGCAATGAATATCGATCAAACAACACCAAAGAGTTGTTATGCTTGTTTATACCATAAAGAACACCCTTATTCTCAGAAAGGTCGAATGAAACGAATGGGAATATGCTGGAAAGTGGCGCGGAATTGAGCTTGGAGTGGACGTTGAGTTGGTCATCGGCGATCGGAAGCACGCTCTTGAAGCCCTGTTCTTGTTGGAACAAAGCCGGTTTCACATAGATAAGCTTTGATTCCAAAACGGACTTAATCTCTGACTCAAGTTTGTCCAACTCGCTTTCATTGTCTGCGTATATAGTTATGTATATACCCACATCGAATAGGTGCTCCTGGGCCTGCATCAATTGGTCGCGCAATGTTTCCAGGTCTTGGTAAGCGGTATCTAGTGCCGGATCACGCACCAAGCCCTTCTCTTCCCTTGTGGAGATCTGGCTTTGTACCTCAGCCACCTTTTTCTGGAAATGACGTAGTATCTTGGCTGTATATATAGGATGAATGAAGATCGAAACATTGAAAACTTTATCCAAGTTGATTATCGGAGAGAACCAGCTTTCTTCCAAGAAGCGCGGGTATGAGATTATGAAAAGTGTTCGGCCGATCTTTTCTCCAAGGTTCAATTCCTTAGGAGTCACTTTCAATGCCGAAGGAGCGATGACGTCTCTCAGCTCTATGACGCCAGACTGATAAATCTCTTGCGGCAGAACAGAGACAATCGGTGATTGATCTTCTTTCTTACCAAATAAATTTCCTATAAATGACATGTTTTTGTATTTGTGCTTTTGGGCTTAAGCGATCTGCATCGGCTTCTCTGTCTCTCCTGGGTTGAACAGCTTATAAAGGAGTTCGACGACTTCCTCCGTGCCAAGCTCGGCTGCTCTCACACCACAACGTGCCAAACCCTGCTCAACTATGGCTACACGCTGTTCTAGCTGGCTTCTGTATTCAGCAAAACCACCACCTTCCTCCTTGGAGAGCTTACTAGTCTTGCTCTTAGTGAGCATTCCCAAGAAAGAATTCTTGTTGGTGCTTATTATTGGTGGGTCATAGGGGATGATTACGAAGAAGCTCTTGGTCATAATGTCATTGTCTGCCACGAAAGCCTTGATAAACTCGATATATTCCTGAACTTGTATTTTCATGAGGTCGGTTGTTTGCTCTTTCAATCTATCTTCTAGAAGGGCTATATATGGCCTGATATCGAGCTTTTTGGACTGGACGAATATTTGCACAGAAAAATCCAAAGAGTTTAGGAAATTCTGGAATTGCATAAGGATGGCCGCCTGTTCGTCGGAAGACTTTAGGGCGAAGTTAAGTGACGAAGCCATGACGGTTGCGCGCATCCCACCGTTCTTGAGAGTCATAATACCGTCGCGGACTTCTTGTACTGGCACGAAATCTTGGGTTGTTTGTGTGCTTTGGGCCATATTATTTGTTTGTATCCGGTTTTGTACTTGCGTAAATGCTATCCTGCACATCCAAACTCCAAGTAAGGTCTTTCAGCTTGCTATTTGATATCTTCGGGACCATTACACCGGCATAGCTCTTGGCATCTTTGATGGCGTCCTGCTGTGTAGTTGGTTGTGGCTTCTCGATTTTTCTCCAGACATATAGTTTGTTGCTGAAATAATATTTGATGGCCGATTCTATGACTTCTATAAGCGATTTGTTGTTTATTTTTATGAATGCTAGCGATGCTGACGCTGCCAAGGTCACCATGATCGGCACTATTGCCAAAGCCAAGCTATTCAAAAAGGCGTAGAACACGAATGAAAGCCCTCCCCCGCCCGCCAAATATATGAATTGCTTCAGCGTCAGAGGGCCGAAGATCTTGTCTTCAACTTCGATAAATTGAGGAACTTGAAAGCGCATTACCAGTATTATACCACAAGGCTAGTCTCGGTATATCCAGTAGTGTTAATTAATCAACTCTTTGTATGGGTCCGGCTGGTTTAGTTTTTGTGGAGGCACTGTTACAGGGGTTGTTAGCAAGTGATCGGTCAGTGGTTCGGTGCGCGTCTCTGGTGCTGTTGGCAGGTTTTTGGGTACCCCGCTTTCGTCCGTTGCTGCCGCCTTGTTTGTTATGGTTGTTGTAGCACTTGGTGCGATGCCACTTAGGTGCTCCATGTCCGGGGCCGGTGGGTGAGAGCTTTCTCTGTTCATCTCCATTAAGTGAGCTTTTATTAGACTGAATATGTCCTCATTTATGTCGCTACCTATAGACCTGGCAACATCACGGCTTATTGAGAGGCGTGAACAGAGGTCTTCTGTGAAGAAAGAGGACTTTTGCAGGCCAAGCATCACCAAGCCGACCTCATCCACCAATTCACCTAACTGGTCGACATGTAGCTGGTATTTTTTACCTATTGCTTCTATCTTTGCGTTGACATCAGAAGAGGTCACCGCCTTCTGGACTTCTTCTGGCAGCTTTTCAAATCGCTCCTGTATTTCTCCTGAGGTGAATTGTTTCATGGTTAGGATGTTTTAGGTGGTTCTGGTGGCGGTGTTGATGAGCCCCCTCCTGAAGACTTCATATTTTCATCTATCCTTTTCAGTAACTGGGCATCTCGATCTTTCGCAATCAAATCTTCCCCCTCGTCAACAACACCCTGAAGTCGATTTTTTTCCGTTTCAATCTCAGTTAGACGATCTTTCTTTTGTTTTTCTGTGAGCTTCGTCTGGTTTTCTATATCCAATAGATCATCCTGGATCTTCTTAAGCTCTGCTCGCTCTGAATCGGTGAGCACCAGCTCCTGTTTCAACTCATTCTCTCTTTTCTTTAGTTTCGCTACTTTATCATCATTAGATTCTGGCGATTTGTTTAATTTTATTTCTTCGGCTCTAAGGACCCCCATGTCTTTTTTTGCCTGCTTTACGTCCTCTTTCTTCTTTTCATCTATAGCCTCTTTTTCTAACTTCGATGAGGAATCTCTATTTGCTCTATTATCTACCATAAACCCTATTACACCACTTTTCCACGGTAGGTTCTGACGGTATGTACTTTGCATTTCTGTCGCTCGAGTCTTAGCTTCTTGGTATTCTGCCTCTGTCTTGTAATTCGACCTATTCACTGTACCAATCTTCTTGTGTAGATCTTCCATAGCCTTACCTTTAGCTTTCAATCTATCTTCGTAACCACCCTTCTTTTCTCCAAATCCAGCGTTACCAACCTTAGATACAGCATTGGACATTACTGTTCCAGCGATTGGAACTCGGCTGGCAATATTCTTGAATGCCTCACTCTGACCGAAGGAGTAAGCTGCCCTACCAACGGTGCGGCTACCAACTTGACTGCCGACCTTCTTCCACATAGCGGCTGCCCCAACCTTCTTCATGTTTATCCACTCTGTTGCCACGCCACCAAGTTTGACGGCGACAACAAGTGGAAGATTAAGGAGGAACCCGACAAGCACATAGTTTATGACAACGCCAGTCATGGCCTTTATATCAAATAATGATTTGCCGCTAGTTACGGCGCTCATCGCCATGCTTGCTGGGCTAATTCCTAATAAGACTTTGAAGCTAGCATACATAAGAAGTAGGTAGACGGGCATGAATATAAGTTGCGATTTCAGTGCGTCAGTGAACTTCTTGCTGGCCTCTGATAATCCAGGAACAACCATGGCAGCGGCGACAAGGGGTGAAAATCCCAACAAGAATATCAAGATCACAAAACGATACATAAATGCTAGAGCCGCTAAGAGGAAGCTTAGTCCCACAATGAACATGATAATAGACCCAACGATTTCGAATAGAGCTATTTGCAATCCATTGGCGCCTATAAGGGCCTTGACGTTTAGAAGGCTCTGAGGTCTTAAGGAGTTCATGAAGATGTCGGAGATACTACCGGTGGCTAAAGACTGTTTCGCTAGACAGTCTATACTGAAATCCTTATCGTGTGGTGGTGGAAGAGGTGGCGGGCATTGTACAGCCGCTGTTACAGGAACCATCTGGTGGTAAAGAGCTAGAGAGACCATATTAGACGCGTCTATCAATACGCTAGTTATTAGGAAACTGAAGTTTATCAATATACCAGCGATGACGATGTTTTTTATTGTTCCTTGTATCTTGGCGTCGTCTCCCAAAATCATCTTGAAAGCCGCATACAGCAAGGCGAATATCATGAACATCCCAGAGAGGTCTCTAAGCGTTTGCCATAACACATACACACCGTTCGTGCTACTCACAAAATCTTTTATATTCAAGGTCAAAGAAATCGAGGCGTTGAGTAGGCTGGCTGTGAAAGATGTCCACAACTGCATCACGGTTATCAATATATAACCCAGCCATGCCGACAATGCGTTCACGATGAATGTTTCTGGGAAGGCCACAGAAACTAGCGCTTTTATGGCATCAATAAATGTTCCTCCACCACTATCAGCCATTGCCAAGTGGATTGGCACAATGACGAGCATTGCGGCCAAGGTTATCAGTATGTACTTTAGGCTTCTTTTTTTCATGAATGTTTAAGGTGTCGGTACTTGGTTGGTGTAGTTGGTTGGGACGAAGTTATTACAATCTGCTTGGAGCTGCTGGGCCTGAGAGTCTCTCTGGTTGATGTCGATTATCGTTGATGAAGCATACTCTGTGGCGTTGTTCCTTGCGACGGTATTGGCGTGGAAATTGGTAGAAACAGTACTAGCTTTAAGGACAGATTGATCTATCAGACCTTGTCCATCTGTGGTTAATTGACCTAGATCGGTGCCACCAGTTGATTGATCTGTGGTGGTGGCTAAGTTTTGTGTGGTGCTGGAAGCTTCCTGTCGTTGCTGATCCAGTTTTTGCTGGTCTATAGCCTCTTTGCCATTGATTTGTGTAAGCAAGGTATTCATGGAACGGACCTGGGCGTCTGCACTAGACTTTTTACCTCGTAGGTAAGCAATATCTCCTGAGGTCAAGTTTGGTATAGTTAGTTTGTCTGCAAAACAGTCGCTTGCTGTTTGGAAGAGAGCTTCACCACTGGTGGCGGCAGCAGCTGTTTGTTGGAAGGCATTTACCGCATCCTCTAGTGGTATCGTCATTCCTCCAACTGTTACCGCTACGCCCGCAGTCGAAGGTGCCTGGTCACTCAAGTCTTGAGTAAAGGTTTTGCCATGAGTAGTCGAGTAGCTGCTGGTGTTACTGCTCATTGCTCCTAGACCTTGCTTGAGAACAGAGCTTATAAGCTGGTTCATCAACGCGTTGATGACTGAGTTTATACTATCTGCCAACTCCAATTCATCTGCGGGGACATTTAATTCTTTCTGAAGGGTTCCAGATATGACAGAGCCTGGGGTCTCAGTGTGACAATCTTTATTTACCGGACTACCAACGGATTTAGTTTCATCGCCAAGCTCCTTGCTGTAATACCACTCACCGTCTGGAACGGGATCGCATTGTTCAAAAGACATGAAACCTCCCCCTGCGCTAACATCGATTTTGATGGTGTTTTTTCTTGCCTCTATGCGTTGTTGTAGATCGTCGCTTGCCGCTAGATAAGCACCAAGGGCGTTGTCTTGTTGCTCGGTAGACATGGTTATGAAAGCCGACAAGCCGCCTTGAGAAAAATCACCATTTATAAATCCCTTCATACTAGCTCCGTTTATGGTTATGTTATTAGGAATGTTGGAAACGTTATTTATAATAGTCGAAAGAGTACAATCATATCGGCCACTACCAGGAGCGTCTCCGGCCATACCCAACCTCAAACTAGCTTGAATGTCGATCGAGAAAGGATCACAAAGGTCAGCCAGCGGCCCACCAACATCATCTATGAAAGCTCCCGTGACCTGGTCAGCAACGTCCATCATGAAATTTCCCGGGTTGGTCATGAAAGCCGGGCTACCTTTGAAGCCGGAGTTTATCCAGCCAACAACATCGGAAGTCATCTTTTGTAAAATCTGTTTAGCAACCATGGTGGCCAAGTGGTCTAGCACGAAGCTCTTCAACTCCCCCATTATCTGGGTGATGTTATCCATTATTCCAGTAACGCTAGCGTCCTCATCCAATAGCACCGGCCACACAGCATCTGCTCGCTTCGGTGCAACTTGCACAAGCGTGAAGACTATCACGACAAGAAGTGCGATGCTTATTATCTTCTTTTGTAGGTCGGTGATTTTCATATATTTTTTAATTATTTACTTTGTGTCGGAGCCGTGAACGTTACGTTACTTGTATTAAAATATTTTTGTAAATTGGCGAGGGCCGTGTTGATACGTTGCAGGGCTGGGACCTCTTGACCTATAGCATTCAAACTTTGGAGAGGATCGTTGTCGATGTTTCTCAGTGCTGTGGCGTTAGAAAGTTCCATGCTGAAACCATTTACAAGATCCATGTGATATTGAATAGCGGATTGCGGTACAGGTGTAGCCAATAAAGAGTTTATTGTCTTTTTATATGTAGCAATGACGGGATCTATTTGTTGTAGCATCGTCATGTCACCTTTGTCGAGCGCGTTGCTGGCAATCACGGCCTCATTTTGTGCCGGCATGGAATTATTCAGTATAGAAGTCAGAGATAAAGCATAGTTGCCTATTGTGGTATAAGAATCTTTCACTGTCACAATGTCACTAGAGTAATAGTTTTTTGGTGCAGGCATGGTGGACAAACTATTAGAAGCCAATTGTTCAGCTACTGTGTTTATTGTGTCAGCGTCTGTCTGTAGGCCAGCCTGATGTATCTTGGAATATGCCACTAGGAAGTTTCTACCGAGAGCGTCGGTGTTTGTGATTGGCCCAGTCGATGAACCTGATGCATTGAGTGTAGAAGCGGTGCTTACGTTATATGATTTGGACGAGCTGGATACTTCAAAAAATGATTTTTGCCAGTCAGTGCTAGTGGAATTTTTTATAGGTGACACAGATGTTGCCACATTTACCGCATTGTCATTTGTGGTGTCTTTGCTACCAGAAAAACCATAAGCAAATATGGCGGCAGCAACCACGACCAAAACACATATTATGGATATGGCAAGAGTCTGCCTGCTCTGATGAGTGATAGGCATAATACCTCGTAAAGTATAGCAGATTATGGCGCGTCTAACTAAGGAAGTTATTCACAATAGCCACAATGTCTAGCTTCTATCGAATACTTAGAACTATAAGAGTGATCAAGACCAATGAAAAATACAAGACAAAAAGTGGCCACTCCTTATATGGTCGTCTGGTGCAAAAATAATACGTCATTACCCCCCAG
>CAIKDL010000064.1 GCA_903826185.1 uncultured bacterium
ATCTTATGACAAAAGAAAAAGTTCGACAGGTGCTCAAGATCTATCGTCGCAAATTGGCAAGTTTAGGCGTCGCCAAGGCCGACTATCCACACGGAAAACTGCTGAACATCAATCAGAATTACCAGCAGCGCGGGCTCTGGCATTGCCATGCCATGCTCGACAAGATCGAGGGATTCATCAAGGAAGACCGGATGGATAAGGTCTTTCGTTGGCTCGGATTCGTCCAGGGATGCTTGTGGATGCAGAGGATTTACACTCTGGAAGATCTCACGAATCACAATCGCAAGGATTCGAAGTAAACTTTTGAAGACCGCTGAGCTACTCCTCTTAACCGCTGGGACATTCCGGCGGTTTTTTTATTGAAACTTTATTAGAACTATCACTTGGCTATTTTTTAGTCCATCGACATGGTCTCATACCCGAGCTCTTTCAGGTGTTTCTCATCTACGTGGTATGCCACCGGCGCGAAATTTGTGAATATCTTTTCTTTCGCGCTCTTCAACCCTTTTTTGTAAGTTTCTCTATAAATCTCATTGTAACGGAAGAACTTATTTTTCCTGCACACGAAATAATGGTTTTTCTCTATCACATGATATTTATTTTCAGAGGGGCTATCTGAAAGGAGTTGGCCTTTGAGACAGATATCTGTCAGCCAAAGCTTCAGTTGCAAGGGATGCTTCGAGATATTCTTTATCTTCAAGTCCAGATAATTGCTGAAGATTGTGGCACCTCCGCCGAAGGGTATAGTCCTACCAGAGTCCGGAAATGTATCCACTGAATGGTGGTGTCTTTCCACGATCTTTATATCAGCGTGCAGGAATATCCACATCAAGAAATTTGATAATTGGCATAAGCCGCCGCCGATACCCTTAGAGACTTTTCCGTTTGAAATGAGCATACCGTCAACATATCCTTTTTTCTTGCTCACATTACCAACTGTATACCAGAATGAGAATGTTTTTCCGGGTGGAATGATCAAGCCGTCGAGCATAGAAATAGCGATCTTGAGATTGGTGACCTTGTTTTTCTGAAGTTCGAAGTCGCTGTCTCCCAATTTTCTATACAACAAGCTCGAGTGGCGAGCTACTACATTGGTGAAAAATTCTCCCTTATACAGGCGCGACAGGGAAGTTTTGTTTTTAATGATGCGGATCATCCGCTTCGTGAATACGGCCGGATCCAAAAGAAAAGGGAATCTGCTAGAGATGGCTTTTCTTTTGGGTTTTTCATATTCGTCGATGTGTTTTCTGATTGGTTCCATTACGGGCTATCTAACTTTCCTTTATGATTTTGTCCACTATCTCGATTTCTTCTTCGATTCCCTGAATGACATCCATCTTTTGGGCTTCTTCGGCTGTCACCCATTTGTATTCCGTACTATCTTTGTCGAGCTTAACTTCACCTGATTTATATTCGGCGTAATAACTAAGAACAATACACGGCTGTCCATCTGGAGCGATAAAACAAAGGTCTAGAAGAGGGACTTTATTAAATAATACTTTTAATTTTCTGTTGAAAACCATAGGTATGTCTTATTAACGCCTTTAGAGCCCTCGAGACACCCGTGACTCTCGAACTAACTCGTGTTGGCGGAGAGGGAGGGATTCGGTCACGAGTCGCCTCGCTGCAGCTCGACGCTCGCGACCCCGACTCGCGGCTCGTTGTGCTCTCCTCGCACGCTCCGTCTTTCTCATCTCTTCCTCACTCGACGCCATGCGTCAAACTGCCTTTCGGCAGTTCTCGCATGTCGTTGCGGGCCATGTGGGTTAAGTACCAGAGCAGTGAGACACCATAAGGGCCATTTGAGATAATTTCAGTTACTAAACTGAGGTATGTGGGTCGGAATCGTGATTCTACTCCAAATCACTTTTACCAATATTACACACCGAACAAAGAGTCTGCAGATTTTCTAAGACAGTTTCTCCTCCTTTTGCCCAAGGCTTTATATGATCAACATGAAGAACGATACTTTGATCTGTAGCAGGTGCCCTACCACAATTCTTACATTTAAAATTATCTCGCTTCATAACCAAAAAACGTAACCTCCAATTGATACTTCTTTTTGTTTTATGTCTTGAATCAGCTTCTACTTCGATAACTTTACTTTTGGGCACATCAATATCTTCAGAGGCAT
>CAIKDL010000065.1 GCA_903826185.1 uncultured bacterium
TCTAATACTGAGCTTGTTTATAGAGACAGTACAGCACCTTATAATTATAATACAAGTACTGGATTGACTTATGGTAGTAATAAATTACAAATAAAAGGTTCTGGTACATTATTAGATGTTAATAATGGTTTATATATAAACTTGTACTCTCTTACACTAGACCACATCATAACACTATTGTGATAAATACTGTAGTTTTCAACGCAACCTTCTTCGCCACCTGCGCCTACAGCACTTTCGGAAAGTGATGCGTGGTCGCTTGTAGATAAGGGCATGTCTACCTCAGCCCGTTACCACGGATGTTATTCGCGACTAGCGCATATCGGTGCGAGCGAAGCGCCCCACTGTCTGTGCGTTACAGACTGTGGGAAGCGCTGAGCCGCACGGGTATGCGCGTAAGTCGCGCCACATACTCTATTAGGGCTGAGGTGGGCATGCCCGTCCATCTACTACCACGCGCCCACGCCAAGCGGCCGCGCATGACTTTCCTGCGATTGAAAGTGCTGTTGGGGCGGGTGGCGCCACGGACAATATTATTTG
Source organism: uncultured bacterium (assembly GCA_903826185.1). Taxonomy (GTDB): domain Bacteria; phylum Patescibacteriota; class Minisyncoccia; order Phycocordibacterales; family PALSA-1337; genus C7867-002. The sequence continues at coordinate 541 of CAIKDL010000065.1, forward strand.
GCGGTGCTAGAATATACAAATGGATCTCGTGATCTCACAACTTGACCGGAAATATCAGGAATTTCTCGATGCTTTAGACAGAAAAAGTTTTTACAATATTTTCAGATGCGTATATGAATATTTTGACATTATTCAGAGCCAAAAAGATTTACAGAGAATAATCGATGTGGAAAGACAGGAAATTGAGAACAAGAAAAAGGTGGTCGATTCGGATATGGCATTATCGGCAAAAGATAAGAAGGAAACCATCAAACGCATCGAAGATCAATCATACTCATTTGGCTACAACAAGATCAATGAAAGGATATATTTGCCAATGAAGAATTACAAAGAATCTCTCACTTTGTCGCCAAAAGAATCGTTGACCGGTCGCGCTCTTTCTGTAAAAGAACAAAGCAAAAATGTAGGCGAATATCTTACTGATATCTTTTTCTCTCCAGTATTCGGAAACATTGAACCCGCAAAACTCTTTTGGACTAAATTCAAATATCTCTGCTTTACTGATAATGTTGCTGTTTATATGGAAAAACTGCACTCCGGGTTGATTAAGAAAAAGCTTGAGCTGCCAGTCATCCAATTCAAAGAAGAAAAAGCTGACGATAGAATTAAGATTGTCATAGACGACAAGAAAGGTATATATCAGGAAGGCAAAGAGCAATTGGCATACAGTATAGCGAGGATAAGCAAGAGGATGAAGCTCATCAAACACCTCATTTCAAAGGATAACTGTAGTCTCTCGGAATTGAACAGGATAACGAAACAGGACAAGGTTGTGACGATGAAATCCATACCGGAAATCAATGATTTATTCAAAAGCAAGCTTGATCTTAACGATGATTTGATATTGAGCGTGGACACCGGTGGCTACTCCATCAACAAAAACGTTTATTCGGTGACAATCGAGCAATAACTTTTAGGTGGTGTTCACTAGGAAGTCATATAAGCCCTAACCACGGGCTTTTTCAGCATGTCAGTAATCTAGAGGTGCATTTGCCGATTTGCGACCATTAACTCATGGTCGAATTTAACAAACAACTCATCACGAGGTTACAAGCCTACTGGAAAACCCGCACCGGCGAGGATATTTCTGATGCCACGGCCAGTGAATATCTGAACAGCTTTGCCGATCTCTATGAATCATTCCTAGAGTTTGCCAATCCGAAATACGATGCACCTTCAACCGAAACAAAGCGTCCCGTACTAGCCGAGCTTTAGCCGGCAGGACGGGACGCGTGTGACTTGATAAAGACCTCACATAAGGATAACTAATAAAAATATGGGTTATAACAAATTTATAAAATACGCCAACATAATCGAAACATACACATATGAAAGACAACTTCCAAATAGAAACCCACGCCCTTCCAGGCGTGGTACTTTAAAATACAAGCTTCGCTTGCCCA
>CAIKDL010000066.1 GCA_903826185.1 uncultured bacterium
AGGCGGAATCCATGGATGGTGAGGAGTTTAAGTTTGCTCCAGAAGATATAAAGAAAGTTCAGTTTGAAGATATTATCAAGGCTGTTTGTGATAACTCGACTTTTCAGGTCAAAGAAAAAGGCATCGGCCTAGAATACATACCGCCGACATCGCCACTCCCAGCCATAACTACGGATCCGCATTATCTCGAACAAGCGGTCACCAATATCGTTGATAACGCCATCAAATATACCCAAAAAGGTTTTGTGAGAGTTCGAGCGTATGCCGAAAACCAAAATGTCGTATGTGAGGTCTCAGATTCCGGTATTGGTATTCCGGAAGCCGACAAAGGTAAGTTATTCGACAAATTCGTCCGTGCCAAAAATGCTGTCGATGCCTATGCTTACGGTACTGGTCTAGGTTTGTTTATTGTCAAAAAGATAGTCGAGGCTCACAAAGGTGGAAAAGTCACTTTTACCAGCGAGCAAAACAAAGGCACAACATTTAAGATATCGATACCAATAGCATAAAACAAGGTATATAATTATACTGATATGGCCAAAATATTATACATAGAGGATGACAAAGAGCAGATAGATCTGTACAGTTTTGCTTTCAAGACTTATGCACCGGATATAGAATTCATCAGCGAGAATGACCCGCAACAGGCGATCAATAAGATTCAGGATATTAAACCTGACTTGATTCTTCTGGACATAATCATGCCAGATCTCGATGGTATAGATGTCCTCAAGACTTTGAAGCACGGTTCTATCGCGGAGAACATTCCGGTTATAGTTTTTACCAATTCCTCCCAACATAATTTGGTTAGTGTTTGCGAAGAGCTCGGTGCTGAAAAAGTCTGGATAAAGAGCGACATGGTGCCAAAAGAGGTGGTAGCAAAGACCAAAGAGATTTTGACCAAGGCAAAATAAATACATAAAGTTACTTGCAATATAACAGTATTTGTGTTATCGTTTTTTCAGTAAACGTGATCTTTACAACCCAAAAGAAAGGAGGATCACATGAAGAGATTGCTATCTCCAATAGATGTACAGATTGAGATTACGGAGCTGTGTAATCAGAAGTGTCGCCATTGTTACAATTACTGGCGCCATGCTGATGCTCCTCGGCCCAATGAGCTATCCCAGGCGGATTTTGCTAGTATTCTTACGAAACTGGCAATGGTCAAGGTCACGCAAGTGGTCTTTACCGGCGGAGAGCCGCTACTGCGTCCGGATGTATTATTGCCTTCTATGCTTCAAGCCCGTGATCTCGGTCTTGATTTCAGCATGAACAGCAATGCGGCTTTAGTGACTGAAGAAATCGCTCAAAGCCTGAGCCAATCGGGGTTGAAACATGCCCTTATATCAGTTCTTGGTCCGAGGGAAATACACAACACGCTTGGCGGTGGTGCGGCTAATTTCGATAAGACTTTAGCTGGAATCGAACGCCTGATGCGCAATGGTATCTCCGTGTCGACGAACATGGTGGTCTCTAAGTTGAATCAGGAAACCATGTTTGAGACGGCCGTGACCCTCAAGGCCATAGGGGTTCGGAACTTTTGTGCCGGCCCTATGGTTCCGTCGTGCTACGACAACATTGCAATGTGTCTGACTGTTGAGGAGTGCAAGCGATGTTTGAGTGAGCTTATCAGGATCGAGAAGGAGCTACGGTTGAATATCGACATCTTGGAACCATTACCAAGGTGTATGTTCAGTAAAGAAGATGACGCGAGTTTCGCCAGATTCTTCGGCAACCGTGCTTGCTCTGCGGCCGTGTTGTCGTGTGCCATATCGTCTTCCGGAAACGTTCGTCCCTGCGTGCATTCCGATGCGGTATACGGAAACATCATGAGGGAAGATTTTTCGGAAATCTGGCAGGAAATGTCAGGTTGGGCCAGTGCAGACATCTTGCCTGACAAGTGCAGAAACTGTCTAGCGGTCAATGTTTGTGAAGGTGGTTGCCGGATGTCGGCTCGAGTCACTTCTGGTGCATACAATGGCCAGGACATGTATATGGCCGAACCGATTATTGACCTCGACAGGGCTTGTGTGTTAGAGTCTGGGCAGAAGATTTATCGAGAACCAATAACGTCCGAAGATGTCTTCAACGTCAATGGCCGTTGTATTATCAGGCAAGAGGTCGACACATACCTGGTATGTTTGGACAATCGCTTTGAGTGCATGTCTCAAGAGGGGTTTGAATTCATCAAACTGCTAAAGAGTAAGCATGACTTCATGGCGAAAGAAATTGCAGAAGTATTCGGATTCAGTGAGGCCGAGATTCTGCAGGTGTTTGAAAGGTTTCTGTTGTCGGGCATTCTCCTTAAATCGTAAACAAAGGAAACAGGACATGAAAAATAATGGTCTGGTCAGTCGGTTGTTCCTGGATCGCCGTGAGTATACTAAGCGTGCGTTCTCGGAAGC
>CAIKDL010000067.1 GCA_903826185.1 uncultured bacterium
AGGCTGATCAGGTGTCTACAACTGTTGAGCGTGATGCCTTGGATACGAGGCTCAACGCTGAAATGGATGCTCGCTATGCCATTCAACAGCAAGAAACCAGCGTCAAATCTGATCAGGTCACAAAACAACAGTTGCTTGGCATCAGTAAAGGCAACGAGAAGTCTTATTCTAATCTAGTGGCACAGAAGCAGGCGCGTGCGGTACAAATCCGCGCGGCTTTGTTCTCATTGCGTGATTCTGCTGCCATTCCATTCGGTCAAGCTTTGCAATACGCCAATGTTGCCTATCAAAAAACTGGTGTTAGGCCAGCGTTATTGCTCGCCATACTCACACAAGAATCAGCGCTTGGTGCCAATGTCGGGTCATGCTACGTCACAAATCAGCAGACTGGTGATGGAATGAATATAAAAAAGAATACCTTAGTCTCAAAAGTCATGAATCCGACACGAGATGTGCCGGCATTCTTGCAAATATTGTCAGCAATCGGGGGAGACATGTCCAGAACGCCGGTATCATGTCCGATGTCATATGGTTGGGGTGGAGCCATGGGGCCTTCGCAGTTCATTCCTTCTACTTGGGTCTTGCTCCAAGCCCGCATAAGTTCGACTATTGGCATATCTGGCATGCCTGACCCTTGGAACCCTGCGCACGCTTTCATGGCCTCAGCTTTGTATCTATCAGATCTCGGTGCTGCTCGTGGCGGCTATACAGCCGAACGTACGGCTGCCTGTAAGTATTATTCCGGAAAATCTTGTGGTCTTGCCACCGGCAATACCGCCTACGGCAATTCCGTGATTTCTCAAGCAAATGTGATTCAGACGACCATGATCGATCAGTTGAATGGGTTGTAACTTAATATTAGATCGTCAAAATAACCGGTATAACCATCGGTCTCTTGGCAGTCTTCTGAACTAAGTACTTAGTGACGGCGTCGGTGATATTCTCTTTGACAAAGTCGACGTTTATCGGATTCATGCCTTTTGTAGAACGTTCTATGGTTTCTTTTATAAGTTGGCGAACTTCGTGGAGTAGTTCTTGCGATTCACGTAAATAGACGAATCCACGAGAGATGATGTCTGGTGATTTCTTGAGTTTGCCAGTTGCGGCATTGATGATTCCACAGACGATAAATATACCATCTTGAGCCAGCATTTGACGATCACGGATGACAACGTCCTGGACATCTCCGACGGAGAATCCGTCGACTAGCACCAATCCTGAAGGAGCCTTTTCTTTCAATTTGATGAATGTCTTGCCTTCGTCGCGGATCTCCACGATGGAGCCGTTGTCTGGTACGATCACATTTTCCTTAGGAGCACCGAGAGACATGGAAAGCTCGGCGTGTTGACGAAGCATGTAGTGGTTGCCGTGCACTGGCATGAAGAAGCGGTATTTGATCTGTCTGTGTATCCAAGCTAGCTCCTCGCGATTTCCGTGACCAGAAGCGTGGATATCAGAGTCGAGATAGGTAATGATCTTAGCCTCGGTGCGATATAGATTGTCTTTGAGTTTCATGACGGAAACGTAGTTGACTGGGATGATCGATGAAGACAAGACAATGGTATCAGTGGGCCTGATCTTGAAATATTTATGAGTCTTGTTAGCGATACGCATGAGAGCTGCGAATTCCTCACCTTGCGCGCCAGTAGCCAAGAGGATGACCTTATCAGGTGCATAATTCTCGATATCTTCGACCGGGATGATGTTCTTAGTCTCGACGAGTTTGAGCTTCTTGATGATCTCGACGCTGACTTTCATGCTACGACCTTCGATGGCGACTTTCTTGCCGAATCTTTCAGCCATGGCGATAATAGCGATGATACGTTCCACTTGTGAAGCGAATGTACCAATGATCATACGTCCTGGAGTGGCACGCATTATCTTCTCGATATTTTCTATGACCGTACTTTCTGATAAGGAAAAGCCACGTTTCTCAACACTGGTCGAGTCCATGGTCAATAGCAGGATATTTTTGTCTTTGAACCTGGCGTATTGAGCAACTTCTTCGTCTGTTGGTACGCCATCGATGTTATCGACGCGCACGTCTTCGATGAAGACGATATCGCCAACTGGTGTGTGGATGATGAGACCCATCGAGTCGGGAATCGTGTGAGAGATGGCGAATGTCTCGACTTTGAAGTCTGGACTTATGACCACGGTCTCATTTTTGTCTACAACTTTCAGATTGAGTGCTGGTACTTGAGGGAATTCTTCTTGGCGTTTCAATATCATGATGGCACCGAACTGTCTGGTATACATAGGAGGGTTGCCGATACGTGGCATGATGTAGGGAATACCACCGATGTGATCCAAGTGACCGTGTGTTATGAAAACCCCACGAACCTTATTGGCACGCTCCTCGACGTATTTGGTATTCGGCAAAATGTAGTCGATACCAGGCGTTCCTTCCTCGCGGAATTGGAATCCCATGTCGACGATGATGATGTCATTACCGTATTCGATAGCCGTCATGTTCTTACCGACTTCTTCGACACCACCAAGAGGAATGATACGGATAGTTCTTGGTGCCAAAGGCGGGATCACGTCTCCGTCGCGCTTCTGAGCGTCAGCAGCCTTATTCTGACGCCTAGGCATGAGCTTTCCGACCTTTCTGACAACATCCATGCGAGCTCCGGCTATATGAGGTTTTGTAGACATGCGTGGAGTAGCGTTGTGGGAATGAACGGCACCATGAGCATGAGCTCCTTGAGCGTGTGGGCCTGAGCTGTGACGGACATTATGATTCTGGGGTAAATTACCTCGAGCGGGGTTATTGGCATTTGTATAAGCTGTGTGGGTGTGGCCGCTAACCTGATGTGGCTTGCCGCCATTTGCCAAAGCTCTACGCGCGGCCTTGCCAAGGACAACGCGATGGCCTTGAGAATTGGTCGATGATGGTGCGGTCACGTTTGTTGGGCTCACTGAGCCGACTGTGGCGGTATTTGCAGCAATCGGACCGTCGGTCCTTAATATCCTAGTCTGTGCTTGGCGATGAAAGAAGCGAGGCCTGCTATTACTGTTGTTATTCGCTCGATTGTTTGGTCTGCCACCATTTCTATTGTTTTGATTTTCCATTTTCGTTTTTATTTATTGGTTCTTGTTAGCTTATTATTTTATTCGATCTTCTATCTTGGTTAATTTTTGGCGAATATCTTCCATACTTTTTCGGTCTGGATGTACCAAGATCGTATAGAGTTGAAACGATCTGTTGGCACGGTTATTGATGATAAATCTATCCCTTGTAAAGATTTTGGTACTGCATATATAAAGTCTGGTGAATACAAG
>CAIKDL010000068.1 GCA_903826185.1 uncultured bacterium
AACATGTTGAATAACCCCACCCATTTCTGCACTCTACTGGTAATTTAGATACATAATAATCGGACTTGGTTAATACTTCAAGTGGTGTCAGTTTGTTGTCGAATGCACAGTGCACTCTCTTGGTGTTGTAGAACTCCAAATATGTCTTCAATTTTTCATTGAATTTGGTTGTATCGTCAAAAAGAAGATTAACATTGTAGTCGACGAATTCTTCTTGGATGGTTCCATTGAAGCTTTCGCAGTGAGCATTCATCTTGGGAGTCTTTGGATATGTGTGGTAATGAGTGATCTTGTCCTTGGTAAGTAATGCATCGAGATGTAGTTTGAATTCAGATCCGTTGTCAGTAAGCACGTTCTTGATCTCATACGGAAACATTTGGGTAATCAGGTAAAAGAAGTGTGCGAAGGTTTTGGATGAATGTGACTTGGTAGCAATTTCAAATGTTGTTCGTGAGTATATATCGATTGCGGTCAGTAAATACATCCTGCGACCGTTTCTTTGCTTTTCAATGGTATCTAATGCCATGACATGTCCTGGATATGCTGGAATCAAATCCTTGGGCTTTCTAAGGACTTTCTTGCGATTTACACGCTTCACTTTACCGAAGTGTGTGACCTTCTGTGGGAATGTTCGTAATCCTCCCATGTCAACAATTAGTCTTTCAATTGTGGTCGGCTTGGGACATTCAGTAATACCATTTAGTTTACAGAAATCTAGGAGTAACGGATGCAACTTTTCGGCACCAAGATTGGGATGCACATCTGCACTACGCAGTCTTCTTAGCTCTTCAAGAATGCGAAAGTCCCATATTCTTTTTCGTTTCTTTTGCGGTGTTCGTTTCCCTGGATTGAGTGCCTCAGGTTTACCGTCACCCGCATCCAAACGACCTTTCCAATTCCAAAGAGTTCTCTCCGATTTCTCGAACGCATCAATCGTTGATTGGAGTCCGTGCTTCTTCCAGTGTTCAAGGATTTTGAGCCTCCTTTTAGCTTCTGCGGTAATCATATATGCATACCTTACCGCACGATCGTAAACGGTCAAAAAGCCCTTAATCCCTGTGTATTTGCAATGAATTTTCATTTTGCGCCCATTTAATTAATGAGTGCAATATGTATGTGAGGTTAGTCAGGCTGAAGATTTGTTGCATCAGCGGCGTAGCAAATTGCTATAATGAATAAACAAATGATAAAAACTGCTTATATCTATAAAAAACTTGGGGAAACCCCTTTGCAGGCCTTGGAACATTTCCGATCGGTGAAAATGAAATCTGAACCCAGCGAACGAGAAGCTTGGGAGGCTGCGCCGATGACTTATGCCGGCCGACTCGACCCGATGGCCGAAGGTATTCTGCTGATATTGATCGGCGATGAGTGCAAGAAAAAAGAAGCGTATCTATGTCTAGACAAAGAATATGAAATAGAAGTTGTTTTGGGTATAAATACAGATACATATGATGCTCTTGGTTTAGTCACAAACGGCGATAAAAAAATACCCGTGCGCAATAATGTCGACCTAACCAAAATCGACCTGACGAAATATCGCAGAAGATACATTCAAAAATATCCACCATATTCCTCGAAGAACATCCACGGAAAACCCCCGCATTCCCTGGCACGCGCTGGCAACCTGCCAGATGAAATGCCTCAAAAAGAGGTCGAGATATATTCGATAGAAAATATCGGCACAGAATCAATAAGCCCAGTTATGCTACTGGAACGGATCGAAAAAAAGATAGATGCGGTATCGGGTGATTTTCGACAAGATGAGATAAAAAGAAAATGGAGTGAGGTGCTGAGTTTTTCAAAAACCGCCCCACTATTCCATTTAATGAAGATAAAAGTAACCTGCTCGAGTGGTACCTACATGAGATCGTTGGCAGATCAGATCGGGAAGGACCTTGGCGTTGGTGCTTTTGCATTGAGCATAAAGAGAACAGCGCTTTATTGACTTATATAATGCCATGTTGTATACCTTACTATATAAACACTCAATATGAAGCAAAATAAGCCCAAAATCTCATATCTAGTCCTCAGCATATCCAGTTTATGTAGCTTTGTAGCTATTGGTTTTTTCGTCACAATACCCACGGCAAATGCCTATGGTTACAACAGTAATAACCGCGGCTATAATCTGCCATATTACAATCATACCCCTACTTACAATTACGCCCCAACGTCACACAGAGATGAGCCCCGTCCTATACCTATGCCACATCAAGTTCCAACACCTCGCCCAGCTCCAGTACCTCATCCTATGCCAGCACCACAACCACGTCCATATCCAGTAAGCTACCCTCAATATACTCCGACATATTCATACAACGTCCCGACTTACCAATATCAGACTCCGACTTACGATTATTCCAATTATTATCAATACCCTTCCAACTACCAGACCTACCCAACCGTCTACTACCAGCAAGCCCAACCGAGCTATACAAATTACTACCAGCCAGCTCAAACAATTGCCTATCAACCAACGCCGGTAAATTATTATACAAATAGCCAATATTCCATTGTCAGCCAAAATAACAACAGCTTGAACATCAGCTGTTTTGCAGATCCAGCAACGACTAGTGGTTTGAACCAACCTGTAAATTTGATATCCCAAGTCTCTGGCGGCACAGCTCCATATACTTATTCTTGGAGCGGTTCTGACAATCTGTCCGGCACACTAAGTTCCATCATAAAATACTACTCCACCGCCGGAGAAAAAACTGCCATTGTTTCCGTAACATCTTCCGACGGAAAAACGGGAACTGGTACTTGCGCGAATACTGTCGCAGTTTCTGGCGCCATCAATACCGAAGATAACACTGGTACAAATTCAACTACAATAGAACAGATACAAAATGACCAAACAGATAACGGTCAGGCAACTAGCAGCCAGCAGCAAGGATCAAGTCAGGATAATGGACAATTGACCGCATCAGCACTCGCATCGGCAAGCGGTATACCTTGGGGTTGGATCGCCGTACTCATAATCTTGGTTCTCTTTGCAATAATGATGTACCTCTTGTTCGATAGACAAAAGGTCTAGGCTCGCAAAACAAAAATCTATTGCTCTTCAACTGTAGTCGCAGACAAAGTGACTTTTGATTTAGTGGCTGTTGAAACCTCATAGATCGTGACACTGTCTACCCTTTGACCTTTTGTGTCGCCAACCAAATGAAGAGCTACAATATTACCCTTCATAACTTCTGCCGAAAAATACTGATCAAATAGAAGATTCCCAAGAGAATAAAAAACCGGGACTCCTGATATCCATTGATGATCTTCGATGACGTGCGGATTTGAACCTATGATAGCTTTGGCACCGGCAGCTATGAGCGCACTCGCCTGTGACTCCATTTTCGCAGAATGAGTTTTTGCGTATTCTTCCCCCCAATGTGGCATGACGATCACAAAATCCCCTTCTGCTGACAAACGGCTAACATCTGCGGTGATCCTATCGAAACCAGATTGAAAAGCATTGTATCCAACAAAAGCTACGTGGAAACCGCCTCTGTCTATCACGGCTTCGGTCGATGAGCTATTCCAGGGGCTACCAAAATATTTCATGCCAGAAGCATCAAGCCATCGTTTGGTCTCTTGGAAACCAGCGCCACCGAAATTGTCCGTGTGATTATTCGCCAGGCTAACCACTGATATACCAGCACGAATAAGAGCTTCCGGCGTAGTAGTGGCAAAAGTGAAAACAAGTTCCTTGGTGGTCTTTCCATTTGGTAGTAAGGTCTTAGAGAGATTTGTGGTCACTGGTCCTTCCAAGTTCACCACGGATATATCCGCGACATGGAAAAGTGAAGATAAGTCAGAGAAAAATTGGTCATAGCCACCAGATTCTCCGATCTTACGGACATTACGATCGAACATCGCATCTCCACCAATGATCACAGTCAACGAATCGGCACGGCTCGAAAATTCTGAAGATGTTGAAGACGTTGCTTGGCCAGTGACCGTGGTCGGCAGCAAAATCGGTGCGGAGACTGGCTCCGAAACTGATGCCGATAAATCCGCTCCAACACTAGGCACAGACAACGCCGCCACTTCATGTAGAGCTGCCACACCTCCTTGCGACATTAGCCAAAGACCACCCCAGCCCAAAAAAACTGTGACAATGATCGTAATGGTCGTAGAAGTGCGACTGTGTTTTTTCATATAAATAAGGCGAGCTGACTTTCAAAAGTATCACCTGCTGTTATGTACACCGGTTTCATCTGAAGAATTAGTTGCGCTCGATCTCGGCATTTGACTACGAGCTTCAATGATCCTGTCGAACTTCTCTTTGAAATTGACCTTCTCCTTTTTGGCCTGATCATAAGATGAAATGAATTCTTTTTTCTGATCTGCGCCCATGCCCATGACAGATTCTTTTATATTTTCCAATTCATCTGCATCAAGTTCTCTTATGCTCTCAATGATCGCAATAGCGAGAGCCGCCGTTTTGCCGTCTTTGTTTTCCAATGCCGCTTCCATAACTCCTTCGGTA
>CAIKDL010000069.1 GCA_903826185.1 uncultured bacterium
AATATATTCCATACGTGCCGACCAAGCATCGACCCAGATCTTCTTGAATGTACTCATTAGACCAGAAACGACCAGATGACGTTTCTCCGGATCGACACTCTCGAGCACATTGAAAGAGATCGGATATTCCGTATCAAACGGCGCAATCAAGATGACATCCTTGATACGATCTTTCGGAACATATTCGAGTAGCAAGTCAGCGGTCTTACCGTGCGGATCGATGAAGCAAAGGCCTTCCCCATTCTGAATATCTTGCACAGCCATATTCTCCAAAAGACAAGACTTGCCCATACCAGTCTTACCGATGACATAGACGTGACGTGTACGATCCTTGGCTTTGATGCCAAATTTGACCTTCTTATTTCTGGCGTCGGTCTCGGCGAAATATGTGATGCGATTTTCGTCCATGATTGATGAAAAATGATATAAGAAAATGAAGCTTATTTGACTGGTGGTATTTTACCACAAAAAAACCGCCCCGTCCGTGCCAAATAGCACACGAACGTTGGGCGGCGATAGGAGTAATGGACTTCAGACATCAATGTTCAGCGCCAGAGCGGGCAAATACGGCACCCGCCTGACCCAAAACATCGCGACACTCGCCGGTATACTTGCGCGGCTCGCGCTTACCGGGAATGATAACCTGGCGGGGTGGCCGACAAAAGTCCTCCACGCTTTTGGCCAATTGATCGCCAGTTAATGTTTCCTTGTCCAGAACCACTGCATTCTTCTTCACAGGCATAGTACGAATCTCCCAAAACAATCAACTAAAACTCGCGATCCTCCGACTCCCCATGTCGGTTTTTACTTCTGACAAAAAATATTGTCCCTATCCGACTAAGTCAGATTCGTAAGCACTAGATGACTGGTTCCGAAGCAAATCCTACCACTTTACTTTTTTACGTCAAGGCCTGTTAGAGTTGGTTGGTTTTGGATCTGTCAAAAGAGCTGACTTATCGTATACGCTACCAGCATTCCATAATATCCAACTGGTCAAACCACTATCATAAGTGGCACTGATCTGAGTGCGCACCATGTCTGGAGTATAAATCGCACCAAGGTCAAAAGCTTGCAACCAGGGCCTCATAAGGAGCGGCGACGAGGATGCTGCTTTCGAACGGATAACCGCTTGATTCATTTCATATTTCACAATTTCATACGGATGCATCGCCGGTTTGGCATATCCAATGAAACCGCTTATATAATGAGACGGGTAAACCATCGGATCAATATAATCAAAATAAGGCATAGCATTTTCAATGACTTGGCCGATACCCATATCGCCGGTATCGCTGGTCGTCTGGCCAAAAAGATCAGCCGAGATTGGGATAGGCACAGTCGAAGAGCCAAGCTCTGAATGCAAGTATGCAAAAAAGTCGCGGATAACTTGCGATCTTCCAGTCACATATATCTTGGTGCTCGTGGCCACCAGTTTTGTACTGGTTGCGACGAGTTTTGTAGAAGTTGCGGATGTCTTAGTGGAGACGACCGCTAGTTTCGTACTCGAGGCAACAGGCTTTGTACTCGCAGAAATTGTCTTGGCGCTGACCGGCAACGGCTTATATATCACCTCTGTCTTCGGTAATGCCGAATACACAGCACTCGACACAGCTCCATCGGATGGAAAACGAACGTAATCAAAATTGATCTCATCGAATCCATCTGAATAGGCTTCCTTAGCGATGGCTACGACATATTTCCAGAGATCTTTATTCGTCGGATCTGCCCAGTAAGCTCCACCGGAATCTCTCCAGAGCGCTCCAGTTCTAGAATCATGAATGGCCCATTCTGGCTTTACTTTAACGATATATGGATCCTGAAAAACAGCTACGCGACCAATGACATATATACCCTTAGCATGAAGAGACCCGATGAATTCTTTTATATCCGGAATATGTTTCTCAGCGGCACCGATCTTGACGAGCTCTGGATCATTTACACTAAAACCGACACGGCCGCTATAGTCCTTAACATCGATGACAACAGAATTGAGAATCGTGCCATCCAAAAGGTTGAAAAGACTTTTTCTGAAAGAGGGTGTGCCGGCAGCCCAATTGGTAAAATATATAGCCTTCACACTTTTAGGTGGAGAAATGTGCGTCACAACAAACTCTGGCGCCACAGCCGCAAGTGACGAGCTTGTCGCGATAATAGATGTAGATGTAGCTGAGGATAAAGCTACCTTGGAGACCGAAGTTGTTGATGCAGAAATGGCCGTGGCCAGATCGGAGCTCTTGAGAGCGTTACCAGAAAAAGATAACCGGTTGGCTGGTAATATAAATAAAATCCCCGCCACAATGGCCACGATGATACCGGCGACTATGATTATTGTAACGATGCGTGTCATGCAACAGGTTGATTTGTTTCTGTTTGAGAATTTTCCGAAGCAGCATCGTCTTTCGACTCGATTGACACAGCTGAAGACGACGGAGCTTGTTCTGTTGGTACCGCCTTGTGTTCGACAAAAGGAACTCTGATATCAGTAGTATTCGTGGCATCCGAACCAAGCCGATAAGCAATGGCTATCAGATACAACCCAGTGGCTATAGCCAAGATCTTATGCCAACCTTGTGGAAAACCAAGGAAAAGAAAGATAGCGATCCACACTCCCAATAAAATTATGATTTGTCTTTTTGACATGATGGGGTGATTATAACAAACCTAACTGACAATGACCACGAACTCTCCACGAACCTTATCTGTGTGTGCCGTAAAATAAGTCAGGACTTCTTGCGGAGAACCACTGACCACTTCTTCGAATATCTTCGTAAGCTCTCGGCATATGGTTATGCGTTTAGCCACAGCATGCATAACCAAAGAATCCAATGTCTTCATTATTCGGTGTGGGGACTCATAAAAAATACAAGTGCGCTCAGCTGTGGCGATCTCCTTGAAGAGAGTTTCTCTTCCCTTTTTGTGTGGCAAGAAACCCAAAAATATGAAATCAGCGCAAGGCACACCGGCAATAGAAAGAGCCGCCGTAAGAGCAGAAGCTCCTGGTATCGATTCTATTTTCAAGGCACCTTCAGCCAATTCCACAGCCATATCACGACGGATAATAGAGACTAGTTCTGCGCCGGGATCGGAAATCCCTGGAGTGCCGGCATCAGACACCAAAGCAACGTTTTTGCCTTCCTTGAGCAATGCAACGATATCATTCACTCGCGAGATCTTGCTGTGAGCATGATATGACAGAACGCGCGGTTGTGCATTACCGCCAACAGATATTGCATGCCGAACAAAAAGCTTCTTGGTAACACGCGTATCTTCGCACAAAACCACGTCGACGGAGCCGAGAACTTTGAGTGCTCGTAGAGTTATATCCTCCATATTACCTATTGGCGTTGCGACTATGAAAAAAGTAGACATGGAATCACCATAACATATTATGATACACTTCTCTACATGAATAAAAATGCCGTAAAGATCATTTACGTTACTCGTGATGTCGAGCGCGCTTTGGGCACCGGTCCAAGCGAAGATTACAGAATCGTAACAAATCGCACGCCGTATTCCGAAGAGATACAGAGACGATTTCCTGATTTCGTGACTTTGATCGAACCTCAAAAACAAGCCGACGGCTCGGCACTTTTGTCGGACACTAGCGGTTTACTAGAATCTCCAATAACAGAAAAAATAATATCTGGTGCAAAGATCCTTGTCTTTAAAAACACTTCCATCATCGAATCAATATGCCAGAAAAAAGGATGGTGTTTATTGAATCCTGGAGCGGAATTAGCGGAAAAAATAGAGAACAAGATCACTCAGATCGAGTGGTTAAATGAATCCAACGGAAAGACGGCGGCAGCTGGGCCAGCTGGGCTAGCACAAAAATATCTACCACCCCACACTGTCGCGCCGCTGAAAGATATAAAATGGAAAAAAGAACCGCTCGTCATACAATGGGCGCATGGACATACTGGTGATGGCACCATACTGGTAAATTCCGGAAAAGAGCTGGAGGCACTGCAAACGAAATTCCCAGAAAGATTGGCGCGAGCGACTTCATTTGTAAATGGACCGTCGTTTACTTTGAATATCGTCGTGACTCGATATGCTGTACATGTTGGCAATGTGAGCTATCAGATTACTGGCCTGCCACCATTTACTGACAACCCATTTAGCACTATCGGAAATGATTGGAGTTTGACGCATACATTGCTTTCAGAAAAAGAAATATCTGACATAGAAAATATGGCCAAAGAGATTGGTGACAAAATGGCAAAAGATGGCTGGATCGGGATGTGTGGCATAGATGTGATGCGTGACGAGGAGAGAGATAAGATATTTTTAATAGAGATAAATGCCAGACAGCCGGCCTCAACAACTTTCGAATCATTATTACAACAAGAGAACCGAGAGATGGGAGTAAACGGCATCACAATCTTTGAGGCCTATAAAATGGCTCTACTTGGTGACAAAATAGATGCTCCAATCATCCACATCAACGACGGCGCACAGATAATAAAGCGTGTAACAAAAGACGGCCTACCAACGGCTTCAGTGAGCAAGGACGTCATCAACTCCCTCGAGCAAGCCGGCTACAAGATAATCCAATATGCGAACTTCGAATATAATCTGGATCAGCTCCGTATCCAAAGCAAGAAAGGTATAATGTCGGCCCATGCCAAATTCAATCCTCGCGGAAAAGAGATTGTTGCACTGATCGACGAAACATTATAAAAAAACCGCCAACATGAACATAAAAACCTTATCCGAACACGCTACATCAGTCATAGACCAGTATATGAATTTCTCTGTCGGAAAGGCCGTTTGTTCCATCCCCTATTTCAACAATAAAACCACCCGCTCACGCGGTGCCTTGCGAGCATATGTCGGCAAAGGTAGCCCCAAGGATATATATGAAGAAGTTACCGCTAGTCTGACTAAGGAACATGTCTCTGTCGATGTTCTGACCGGCGAATCATTGAAAAAATACATGACCGATAAAAATATTGGTATCGATTGCTCTGGACTGGCCTATTATATTTTGAATGCCGAAAGCGAGGAACGTAAAAGGGGTCGTTTAGACAAGCACATACATTTTACTACCGTCCACGGACTATTCGGGAAAATCCGCAGCGCGCTTAGGCCTGTAGAAAATTGCGGCGTAGCGACTTTCGCAGATAAAAAAAATAGCCGGATTATTGCTACAAAAGATATCGAACCCGGGGACATGATTACGATGATATCCAAGACCACTGAACGAGATCATATGCTCGTCATAAACTGTGTCGAATCTCAAAATGCCACGCCAGTAAAAATCTTCTACACTCACACAATCGCTTATCCAGAAGATGGTGTATACGGAACTGGGGTCAGACAAGGAACTATAGATATAACCAATCCTCAAGGGACCATTTTTGAAGGTGTATGGTCAGAGAATAATCTCCTGACAAGAATGAGAGATTACGTTGCCGAGATCAGGCGATTGAACTGGTTCTAACCAGGCTCTAACCAGGCTTCAAATAAGCCTTTCTCTGTGCTATTCTTATTCGGATGTTAACGATATTGCAGGGCACGGCCGATTTGGCCTATATTATGGGTTTTGCGCTTGCCGGAACTATTCTGGCCTTTCTTTGGGCTCCACTTTTGACCCGCCTACTCTTCAAATTTCACCTAGTAAAAGGACCAAAAACAGAGCTAGTGACTTTGGGATCTCATGCCTATAAAGCAAACACTCCGATCATGGGAGGACTCCTTGTGGTAATCACGGTTGCGGTTATCACTTATTTTTTCAATTGGTCGCGCAACTTCACTTGGGTGCCAATAGGTGTCATGCTCTTCTCTGCTCTTTTGGGAGGTATTGATGATCTCTTGAGTATATATGGTTCCGAAAGGCAGTCACGAAAAGTTGGCCATATCATGCGTCTCATTCGCGTACACAGTGAATGGAAAATGCGTCTCTGGTATCTCATCACCTTGCCTTGGACGGCTTTCAAGCGTATGTCGGTTTGGTTTGGTTCACAGACCAAGCGCGGCGTCTTCGTCCACGAGAAGCTCATCTTGCAATTCATCGCCGGTTCTTTCACGGCCTGGTGGATATATACAAAACTCGGTCCTGCCTGGCATTATATTTACCTCCCTTTTGATTACAGCATCAATGCTGGCTGGCTCATCGTCCCAATCATCGTCTTCATCGTCATGTTCACCGCCAACGCGGTCAATATCGCCGACGGCATGGACGGTCTAGCTGGCGGTATGTTGCTCATAACCTTTAGTGCATTGACTCTCATGAGCTGGATAAATGGATTCGGTGAACTCGCAATCTTAAACGCCACCACCGTTGGTGCCATCGCTACTTATACTTATTTCAATATCAAACCCGCACGCTTCATGATGGGTGACGTCGGATCGCTCGGATTGGGCGCATTATTGGCCGTGAATGCTATGGCTATTGGTGAAGTAGCTACACTTTTCTTCTTCGGGTTCATGTTCTATATCGAGGCCTTGTCAGTGGTCATCCAAGTCGCCTCTAAGTACGCTTTCGGCCGCCGCGTTTTCAAGATGGCGCCGTTGCATCATCACTTCGAGCTCAAGGGTTGGAGCGAAGAAAAAACAGTGATGCGCTTCTGGGTCGTCCATTTCATGTTCGTGGTCTTCGGTTTCTGGTTGGCGTTGCATTAGGTATGGTAAAAAAAGAAAAGATAATCAGAGATTGTCACGCATTGATCAGTGCCTATAAGAATGGCTCTCTCGGCCAGACAGTGATGCCTGAAGATTCTCATCCTGATTTTAAAGACCAAGAACAGCGTCTTGTTTATTTCACTTTACCGATGGCGCTCAATTACCAAAGGAATAGCTACAAGCTTTGGGAGGCTGCGCTCAAAACATGCAATGATAAGGAGACATGCTTTATATTCGATATAGAAAAATCCGCAAAAGCAGACAAAGAAACATTAAGAAAAGCCTTAACCAAGCACAAGCTGGCGCTTCAGCCAAATAAACACATAGAAACCTGGAAAAAAATATCCGAAACAATATACAAAAACTGGGGAAAAGTGACCGAAATGATGTCTGTAACCAAAGAGGACTTCAGACAATTAAAACAACTGATCACTGTAGATAATAAAAAGGGATTCCCATATCTGTCTGGCCCGAAGATATTCAATTATTGGTCATTCATAATAAGCACCTACGGCAAGATCCCCCTCAAGAATAGGGACCTGATCGAGATAGCACCAGATACTCATATAACACAGTGCTCCATTAAACTTGAGGTGATTACCGAGGAAGAAGCTAGCGCGCTTTCAAAAGAAGAGATATCTGCTAGATGGCGCGATATTCTGGCCGGAAGCGGCATTGACCCGATAGACATGCACCCTCCCCTCTGGTTTTGGAGCCGAAATAAGTTTATATTTAACCTATCATGAACAATTACCTCAATTGGAAAAGCCAAACTCTCACCGACTTCTCACCTCAAAGCGTGTCTGCGGCATATGCTGGCGGCTATGTCTTCACGCGCCTAGGCAAAGGCCTTATGCAGCAGACCAGAAGTGTACGCATAGACCTGAGCAAGTTCGCTATGACCAGCGAGAATCGCCGCATCCTGAAAAAAGCAGGTGGCCTTATACTGCAAAGGGCCGAGCTTGCTCTCAAAGACTATGACTACTCATTAGGCAAACTCGCCAAGGATTTTTATGAGACAAAATTCGGCCCAGGAGTCATGAGCGCACAAAAGATAAAGGAGATGTTGACTGACGTAGAAAAAAGTAATTTCAATGTTCTGCTAACATATTCAGCAAACCCCAAAGTATGTGATAAGGAGGACCTTTCGGAGGCCGTAGAGGCCGAGAACGAGCCGTCGTCCAGCAGGACGAACGGCGTGTCCTCCGAGTCACATACTTTGGGGTTTGCGATCTGTTACTCGAACAAAGACATCCTCCATTACTCATATCCGTTCTATGATCTGAAGTTGGCGCCGAAAGACATGGGCTTAGCTATGATGACCTTGGCTATCCAATACGCCAAAGAAGCCGGTGTGAAATATGTATATCTCGGTTCATTACAAAGACCAACAGACACTTATAAACTACAATTCGAAGGGCTTGAATGGTTCGATGGCAAGGCCTGGAAGACGGATCTGGATGAAGTGAAGAAAACCCTCTCATCTGCTAAGATGTAGGAATGAAATCGGAACTACCTAAACACATACACATAATCGGCATTTGCGGCGTAGCCACTAGCGCTTTGGCGGTCGCCTTTCATGAGCGCGGCGTGAGAGTGACCGGCAGTGACAAGGGCTTTTATCCGCCGGTTTCTACTTACCTCGAAGATTTCGGCATCCAATATCATGCTGGCTGGCATCCGGAAAGATTCGATATCTCTCCAGAAAATGGTGGCGTCGGAAAACCAGATCTGTTCATAGTGGGCGGTGCTGGAACAAGCCTCTCCAATCCGGAGATAATATACGCCAAGGAACACAGTATCCCCTTCTATCCCTACGCGGAAGTTTTACAAAAGTATTTCATCAAGAAAAATTCCATCGTCACAGCTGGGACTTGGGGAAAAACAACTTCATCGGCTCTCTTATCTTTCATATTGATACAAGCCAACATGAAGCCGAGCTACTTCACTGGTGGGCTTTCATTATCCCATGCAACAGGAACTCTTTCTGAATCAGATTGGAGTGTAGTCGAAGGTGATGAGTATCAGGTCGCCATCTACGATAAAAGACCTAAGTTCGTCTACTACAATCCAACTCACCTGATGCTTACCTCGGTATCTTGGGATCATGCCGACCTTTATCCAACAGAGAAACAATACTTCGAAGCATTCGAAAAGCTCGTCGCCGGTGTTCCTAAGACTGGAGTTCTGCTTATCTGCAATGACGATGCTGGTACGCACAAAGTCACGAAGCCGCTCAAGAGACCGATAGTCTCATACGGGAAAACCACTGAAGCCAACTATTATTATCATGATATCAAGAGTACGAAAAATGGCCTGCGTTTCAAGATAACTTGTAAGTCTGGCACATTCGACATATCCACACCGATGCTCGGTCGTTTCAACGCCGAAAACATAACCGGTTGCTTCGCTATGTCCATGGAAATAGGCATCTCGGCGGAAAAGATAGTCTCGGCCATAAGCAATTTCAAAGGCATCAAGCGACGCCTAGAAAAGCGCCTCGATAGCGAGATAGATTCGGTCAGTGGAAATGGCATAACGGTTTTCGATTGCCATGCCCCTACCCCGGAAAAAGCCGCTTCCATTCTCGAGACTTTACGCGAAGTATATGACAAGAAAATTATCGCCATCTACGAACCCAATATCGGTGGACGCCGACGCGAGACTGCTTCTCAGTATGATGGCGCATTCGAGAGAGCCGACATGGTCATCATACCGAAACTGACGAAGCTTAAGGTCGCCGCAGATGGAACTGATCTACCCATGGAAGGTGATGAATTAACTGAGATTATCGCTAAGACTCACTCAAATACCAAATACATGGACAACGACGACGGGGCTGTATCTCAAGCTGTGTCACATGCGAAAAGGGGCGACATTATCGTCTTCATGGGCTCGCACGGATTC
>CAIKDL010000070.1 GCA_903826185.1 uncultured bacterium
CCAATCTCTCGGCTTTCTCCTGAATATCTTTAGTTTGCTCATCGACTTTTTGTTTCAGCGTTATATTAAAGTCTTGAACCTCCTTATACAGTCTGGCGTTTTCGATGGCAATACCGGCCTGCTTGGCAAGTGTGCTTAATAGCTCAAGATCCTCTTTGGTATAGGCGTCACCAGAAACCTTAGATCCGAGGACGATAATACCGATCAGCATCCCGTTACTGATGAGAGGTAAGCACAGAGAGGCCTCTATATGCTTCATGTTTTCATAAAGCTGAAGAAAACTCTTCTTTTCTTCCGAATTTTTAGAATCGCGAGCAAGTATAACCAATTCGTCACTAACCAGTAGCTTCTGGGTCCGGAGCAAGTGTTGAGTGAGAAAATTGTCTTGGACCAACGATACACCATTGCTCTCGTTAAAACCAATAACCTTGGCAATCTGATAATGAATGGGTGTCACAGAGGTATTCACCAAGAGTACGCCCGCCCTATCCAATTGCATGGTATCTTTGATCGTATCAACAATAAGATCTATTATCTTATTCAACTCGATATGATTGGTGAGCTCGTCATTCAATTTATTAATCGTCTCTTGATAGTTATAAAGAGAGACAAATAGATACCGGTTCGCGAAATTCTTTAGGCCTTTGTCGACACGATAAAATCCTAGGACAAAAACAGGTGCTATGATAAGTCCAAAAGCTACGGTGGCACCACTGAAAGCGCCACCGAGTACTTTATCAGAGAACAAAATAAGCAAGTAGAAAACGGCATAGACAAAAGTAGCTGACCCCAAGACATAAAAAATCTTGCGAGCGACGATACGTATGTCCATCAAACGATACTTCGCGATGGCATAGGCAACAAAGATCAAATATACAGCAGCGGTTATGTTTCCAAATGGTGGAATCGGTATTCTATACCACAGAAAATAATTGGTAATACCGCCGGTCCAACCAAGAAAAGTTCCTATTGTCACATATTTTAGCTGAGCCTTTACTAGGCCGGACGAAATACGATAGTGCTTTATCAAAATATATGCCGAATAATAAGCATAGAACACCCACAAGATCAAAAATAAACTGAAAGCGGGACCGGCAATGGGCCAGTAAGGAAAATTCATCAGGGGTTCCATGTGGCTGACAAATACCGGAGTAAAATCGGAAAGAAAGAAAAGAAAAAATAGTATGTAACTAAATATCAGGAAAGTTTTTCTCTTATGCAATAGACCAACAAGGGCATAAGTGAAATGCAAGTACGTGATGGGTATAAAGATGGCACCAGCCATCAACACTCTGCACCAAAGCAAGGCCATCTGGGGATCGTTGGACGTTTGCCATAAATAATAGGGCAAGCTCCAGATGAACATGCTAAGAGTAAACAAAAAGAAACCAATATGCATCTTACCCTTAGGATTCTTGGACAAGACAAAAAAGCCCAAGACTATACTGATTATCGCGTTTATCAAAGCTGAAACAGCGTAAATATTTAAATGCATAAAAAGTCCCGATATAACTGCCTGTTGATTATAGCAGAAATATCGGGACTTGATTACTCTCTAGGCCTTTTCGGCAACCAAAACGCCATGGATCCGAAGGGGCTCGTAGATCAACCTGTAATCCTCAAAGCCTGCGACTGAAGCAATCTCCGCAAGCTCGTATGGATTCCTGTAGATCATTGACCAATTAACCACCCATTTCAGGAAATGCTTTTCCATGTTGGGGGCGATATTACAGGTCAGGAAGACGCCTTTGGACGGTAGAGACTCTTGAATCTTTCTGGCAAGACGAATTGCTTTGTCTTGTTCGATGTAATCCAAGAAACCAAGCATCTCCACAATATGAGGTTTGAAGTCCCTCGATAGCCTACCGACTTGAGCGACACTCGCTTTCTTGACGATTATCCGATCGGTCACTCCGTAGCAGATCGG
>CAIKDL010000071.1 GCA_903826185.1 uncultured bacterium
CCATCTTGACTTTGTCTTTGAGTGGCGATCGGCCGTCGATCCAAACCACTTTCCGGTGCCCGCGCTCCATTTTTCGGAACGTCGGCAAAGTGACTTCTTCCCAGTCACGCCAATGCCTATCCAAAACTTCGATGGTGCTGGCGTCTTCGGCTACGCACTTGGGCATATGCTCCAGTGCACGCCCGATGTAGACGTCTTTCGGAATGGTGAAACAGATTGCTGACCACGGCATATCCAACGAACGCAGGAAGATATCCTGTACCGGATTCCGTGGGAATCCGTCGAGGAAGATATTCCTCGGCTCTTTGCTGTAGGTATGTCCGGCCATTGCCAGACATTCGCGGTGGAGAGCGTCCAACATCACGCCGCAGACCAAATGGTCTGGGAACAAGCCATTGTGCTTGTTGCGGACGCTGGATTCTGTCAGAGCGCGCCCCAATGGCCCGCCTTGTTTGCTCTTCAAACCGATCTCTCCGCCGGTGCTCACAAGAGAAGTCAGCGCGTTCACCGATCCGATCTCTTCGATCAAGACCGCTATGACATGCTTCATTACGAAAGTCTTTCCAGAATATGGTGCTCCTCCGAGCCGGACCATCCTGGCGCGCGAACCGCGCAATACCCCATTGCAATAATCCGACGGTTTGACCAATTGTTCCCCAACTGCAGTACCTGATCCGATCATTTCTCTGCTCCTTGTTTGTCAGTTCGATCCTCTTTTTAATGTGAGGACCTTGTTTCTTGTTCAACCATAGGCCATAAAATGGCCCAGCTGCTTCCTTTTTAGAAAGAACAACCAGTTCGAAATAGTACCATAGTTTATGGAATGTGCAAGAGTGCACAAGAACTCCGTTTTTGAATGTTTCTTGAAATAATCTTGGGCGGCCCTTCATGACTTTTTCACTGGAATTTTATTGATGCGATTTATGATGCTTGCATGTATAAAGATTTGAAAGACATAAAATTTAATAAAGATCCGCATACGGCCAATGAAGCCGTGGAAAATATCTTGGCGTTCGCGGTTGCCAATGAAGCTTCCGACATACATTGTGATCCGCGGCTTACTGATATCGTCGTACGTCTACGCGCCGACGGCATGCTCCACGAAGTCGGGGCATTACCTAAACGCATTGCCGATGAATTCATTTCTAGATTGAAGATACTTTCTGGGGCACGTACTGATATACACGCCATTCCTCAAGATGGCCGCTTCCAGACACACATAAATGCCGTCGCTTATAACATCCGTATATCATTTATGCCGACTTATTATGGTGAAAATGCGGTAATGAGGATATTATCAGCGCAGTCTACAGGCCAAACTTCTTATGCTGGTCTTGGGTTCACTCCTGATCATGTTTATGCAATCAATGAAGCCTTGAAGAAGACAAGTGGGCTTATCCTCGTGACTGGTCCTACTGGCTCTGGTAAAACGACCACGCTCCATACTTGTCTTACGTCCAAGAAGTGTGAGCCGCTTTCGATCGTAACCTTGGAAGACCCTGTTGAATATGAGATTCCTGGAGTTCGACAGGTCCATATCAGACACACACACGGCGTTACTTTCGCGTCAGGTCTAAGGTCGGTTTTGCGTCAAGATCCTGACGTTATCATGGTCGGAGAGATTCGTGACAATGAAACCGCGCGTGTGGCAGTGCACACGGCTTTAACTGGTCACTTAGTTTTGTCTACTTTGCACACCAATTCCGCACTGGAGACTATACCGCGCTTGCTTGATATGGGTGTTGACCACTATCTGTTGGCAGCAACTTTGCGGCTGATTGTGGCTCAACGTTTGGTGCGCACGATTTGTCGGGATTGCAACATGATTGGCTGCGAGGCTTGTGGCCAAACGGGTTATCATGGACGTACTATCATCGCGGAAGTCTGTCTGGTCGATGAGAAGATGCAGAAGCTTATAGCCGACAAACGGCCCCTGTCAGATATAACTTCTTATGCTAAATCTCACGGTTTCCGATTTATGTACAACGATGGTCTCGAAAAAGTCGATTGGGGTATAACTTCACGCGAGGAGATGATGCGCGTATTATCGACATGATCTTTGCCAAGCTTCTCCCCATAAATAATGGGAGGAAATATTCATGGCGCCGGCGCGATAAGATATTATTACTTGAACAATTGGAGATGTTCATCTCGGCTGGTCTCTCAGCCAGCCGAGGTTTGGAAATCATAGAAAATGGTCAGAGCGGTAAGCGAGACCGCGGTAAACGTGGTGGCGGTAAGTTGGCCAGTTTAGAAAATGTGCGTAAGGAAGTTGAATCTGGTGGTCTTTTGTCGCGCGCCCTTTTAGATCATGTTGGCTTGTCGAAATCTTTAGTTAGCATTATAGAGCACGGCGAGAGAGTCGGTGGTCTAGCTCTGTCCCTGAAGTCGGCTCACGATTTATTGGTTAGAGAAGATGAACTTACAAAGAAATGTTTATCGGCCATGATGTATCCAATAGTAATTGGGACATTCGCTATTATCCTGACCATGGGTCTCATGCGTGGGGTAGTGCCACAAATCGTACCGATGCTGTCTGGTATGCATGTGGAGTTGCCTGTTCTAACCAAAATAACTATATGGTTATCTGGCGCCGCCGTCTCTTTTGGATTGCATGCTTTGTTGGCTGCCTTATCCTTGTGCATCGCGGCAATTTTCGCCTACAAGAAATTGTTTATTTTTAAAAGATTTATACATAACACGATACAC
>CAIKDL010000072.1 GCA_903826185.1 uncultured bacterium
ACCATATGCTCTGGGTCTAGCTAAGACCTTGCGTGAAAAAGGTAAACGCGTTGCTGTAGATATCTCCGGTAAAAAAGTCGGCGACCAGATTTCTAAAGCCGATAAACGCGGTATTCCTGAAGTTATAGTTATTGGCGATGAGGAGACAAAAACCGGCAAACTTAAAATCAAAAATCTTAAGAAAGGCGAGGAAAAAGCTCTAGAGATGTAAAAACTTATTTTCGTCATTGACATATACCCATGCTTCTGATAGCGTTTTAATCAGCAGCAGACAAACCAAAACAAAATATGGGAGGAGTTCGTTATGAAGATTAGTCAAAAGTCCGCGTTTACATTGATCGAGTTATTGGTGGTGATCGCAATCGTGGCCATCATCGGTGGGTTGATATGGTTATATTTCGGCGAGAAGACAAAGCTGAAGAATGAGCGCCGCATGTCCTTCGTCGAGATGACACCAACCGTCACGACGGCACCATACACCGCGTCAGTTCACAAGTCGCCACGCAAATTGGTGGGAAATCTGTACTCCGTTTTGGTGATCACGGGCGATACACCAACCATCATCGAAGCCATCAGTACCCACGGCGAATTGTGCCCCGGCCAACAAGTGGCTCTTGAGGTTATTTCTTACCGGGCAACGCCGTTTGAAGACGAAAGACCAATCTATTGGGCAGAACTGGTCAAGTTGCCACCATCGTTGCCGTAACACTACGGCCACGTCAGAAAATCCGCCTCCATAAGACAGGCCTCCGCAGGTTTGCCTTGTGGAGGTTTTTTGTTATTTAAAAATGCACGTATGTTATAATACCCTTCTAACGCCACATAAAGTGCAAGCAATTAAATCATAAACTTCATGCGCAAAATCACACTGGACTTGGAAACAAAGAACATGTTCGCCGACGTCGGCTCCAATGACCCAACAGCTCTCGATATATCAGTAGTCTGCATACACGATTCTCTAGACGATTCTTATAAAAGCTTTACCGAAGCCAACCTGAAAGATCTTTGGCCGATCCTGGAACAAAGCGACATGATGATCACCTGGAATGGTGACCATTTCGACATTCCACTTTTAAATAAATATTATGCTGGCGACTTATCAAAAATAAAGAGCTTGGACCTGATGAAAGAAGTTGTAAATGTCCTAGGTCGACGCTTGAAACTTGATACTGTTGCAGCTGCGACTCTCGGTAAAAATAAATCCGGCAATGGCCTAGAGGCCATAGAGTGGTGGCTATCCGGCGAGATCGATAAAATCATCAAGTATTGTATCGATGACGTGCGTCTGACAAAGGAGATCTACGACTATGCCATAGCCAACTCGTCACTAAAATACAGAGATAATGGTACTATTAAGGAGGTCAAACTAGATACAACTTCATGGGAAGTACCTCAGTCCGATGCCATGACATTTACTTTGCCACTATAATTACGTTTTTATATCAATAATAAATAAACGGGCATCGCCCACAACAATAAAATGCAAGAGGAAAACAAAAAATTCAATTCCATAACTTTGCCGGCAGCTATCGTTATCGCTGCGGCCATAATCGCCGTTGCCATCATCATCGCTTTCAAACCAGCAACCAAGGCTTCCTCCAACGACACAGCCAAGGCAACAGGCTCAGCCGTTCAAGGACAAGCCATCAACATCCGCGCCGTCACTGGCACCGATCACATCTTCGGTAATCCGAATGCGCCGATCAAAATTGTCGAATATTCCGATCCATCATGTCCTTATTGCAGGATCTTCACACCTTATATCGAAAAGGTCATGGATACTTACGGAGCCACTGGTACAGTCGCTTGGGTCTATCGCAGCTTCCCGTTGGACAAACCTGATCCAAACGGCAACATCCTCCACAAAAATGCTGGCCACGAATCTCAGGCTATCGAATGTGCTGGTGTAGTCGGTGGCAATGACAAGCTCTGGATATTCTTGCGCCGCTTATATGAAGTAACTCCTTCCGTGACAGGACAAACACCAAATGGTCTCGACCAGAAACAGCTACCAGTTATCGCCAAATTCGCCGGATTGGACGTAAAAGCTTTCAACAGCTGTTTGGATAGCGGTAGCATGAAAGACAAGGTGGAGGCCGACTATATAGATGGAGTCAATGCTGGTATCAATGGAACACCATTCAACGTCTTTGTACTTTCTTCACCAGCTCCAGCGGGAGTGGATCAGGTCCTAACTACATTAATCGTAAAGATGCGTTTACCAACAGATACGCTATATGTTTCCAATGACAGGATGAAAATTGCCATGAGCGGAGCTATGCCATATGACGTGATGAAGACGATCATAGACGCAATATTAGCGAAGTAAATATGATACAGTAAGCGTATGCATATAGTATCGAAAACCGATTATCTCCTTTACCGCGAGTGTCAGAAAAATGCTTGGCTGAAGATCCATAAGCCGGATGTGTATTATTCGAATGAACTTTCTGATTTCGAGAAATCTATCATTGAGACTGGTAATGAAGTCGAGGCTGAAGCACGGCTATTATTCCCCACAGGTATTCTCATAGAAGGCCGCGATGTCGTCGCTCAAGAAAAGACGGCTAAGCTGGTGGCTGATTTGGCAAAAGAGACAGCGCCAGTACAAACGTTATTCCAACCAGTTTTCGTCAAAGACGGGTTTATGGCTGCCGTTGATGTGCTCCAGTACGAGGCCGCCACCAAAAGCTATTCCATATATGAGATAAAGGCTTCGAATCAAGTAAAGGAAAAACTACATCTCTATGATCTAGCTTTCCAAGTTAACCTTCTGAAGATGTGTGGACTTACAATAGGCAAAATCTGTCTGCTTCACCTGAATCCGAAATATATTCGTAAAGGCGATTTGGAGATAACGAGGCTGTTCGTACCGGATGACGTCAGTACGCAGGTGAATGAAAGACTCGATGAAGTCGCTGTGGAGATGCAAAAGGCTTCAGAATATCTTTCACCAACAAAAGAACCTGGCGGGCCTTGTGAATGCATATACAAAGGACGTTCGAGCCACTGCACAACATTCAATTATTCCAATCCGGAAGTGCCAGAATATGGGGTCCACGATATCGCACGTATAGGGCTTTCCAAGGCGAAGTTAATAGAGCTCATCGATGGTAATATCTTTCATATAGACAAGATTCCTGAGGAAATAGAGTTGAGCGAGATCCAAAAGAATCAAGTCGACGCTTTCATAACTAGCCGCACAAAGATCGAGAGAGACAAGATCGCGACGGAATTATCGGCACTCCAATTCCCTCTTTATTTCATAGATTATGAGACCTTCCCTTCGGCCATACCACGTTTCGATGGCTTCTCGCCATATCAGCAGATTCCCTTTCAATATTCTCTGCATATAGTTGAGTCGGCGACGGATCTGGCAAAGACGGGTTATGAGCCTGTGCACCGCGAGTTTTTACATGTCGGTTCAGACGATCCGAGCGGGCCGTTTTTGGAATCCATGCACAAAGATATCGGCAAGATTGGCAGCATCATCGTCTGGAATAAAAAGTTCGAATGCAAAATAAACGATGAGCTTGCTAGACGTGTGTCAGAATTTAGCGATGCCGGCAACGTTAGCGATAGCGCAAATGTACGCAATTTTATAGATGATGTGAATACTCGTGTCTACGACCTTATGGACATCTTTTCCAAACAATATTATGTGCACAAAGATTTTCAAGGAAGTACTTCGATAAAGTATGTCTTACCGGTAATTGCGAGTATGGGGAGCGGCGCTAGCGCAAATGGTGGCACAAGTGCGGAAGGCGGCGCCGACAAGCTCTCATATAAGAAGCTCGACATCCGCGAAGGTGGTACCGCCTCGATGAAGTGGAATGAAATGACGACCGGACTGCGTGTCGATGATGAATCAGGCGAAAAAATTGCCCTTTCAAAAGCCGAGCAAAGCAAAATCGCTGGCGACCTGCTTAAATATTGCGCGTTAGATACTTATGCTATGTATGCTATCTGGAAACACTTGTGGGAGTTGTGACGATAAGGGGTATAAACACATACACTTTGGGCACATCGTAACTTTGGCCGAAATCCGGCCAAAGTACCAACTATGCCAAATAGGTGTGTGCCGCCGCTGTAACCACCCCCTCCTTCAACTTCAAACCCCCAACCAAAAACCTGGGGCCAAAAATTAATAATTCTTCAACTTTCCTGCCTGATCGTGCTGACGGATACGCTCATGGGCCTTAGCCTCGATCTGACGGATACGCTCGCGAGTAACTCCGAATTCACGACCGACTTCCTCGAGAGTATGTGTGATGCCGTCATTTAAGCCGTGTCTCATTTCCAAGATTTTACGCTCTTTTTCTGAGAGATCATTCAAAATAGAATTGACTTGATCGCGCAAAATTCTGCGTGAAGATTCTTGATCCGGAGACAATATCTTGTCATCGGCTATAAAATCCTGCAAAGTAGATTTGCCATCATCACTATCATCACCAACGGGTGTTTCCAGAGAGACGACGTCCTGTTCGATCTTTTCGATCTGATATATCTTGTCGACATCGAGACCCATTTCTATAGCGATTTCATCCGGTAATGGCTCACGACCAAGATCCTGCGACAAACGACGTACAACTTGCTTGTATTTAGCGATTGTCTCCACCATATGCACTGGCACACGAATAGTGCGTGACTGGTCAGCCAGAGCACGAGTGATGGCCTGACGAATCCACCAAGTAGCGTAAGTAGAGAATTTGTAACCCTTTGTCCAATCGAACTTATCGACTGCACGGAAAAGACCGAGGTTACCTTCTTGAATAAGATCTAGTAAAGTGAGATCTGGGCTGCGACCAACATATTTCTTAGCAATAGAAACAACCAAACGGAGGTTAGCTTTGGCTAAAAGGTTCTTGGCTTCTGTATCTTCGTTTTGAATACGCTTAGCCAACTCTTTCTCCATAGCAGCGTTAATGAGCGGATATTGACCGATTTCTCGCAAATACATTTGGATAGAATCATAGGCCGAATCAGCACCACGCGAGATGTGCGGAGCATTTTTCTTGTCTTTGACCTCATCGATCTCAAGCAAGCCTCCACCTTCAAGCACATCAACATTGGCAGCGGCGAACTTAGCATAAAGCTCATCTAGAAACATTATGTCGTTTTCTATCTGTGGAAACTCCTTCAAAATCTCATCGTAAGTCACGAAGCCGCGACTGCGACCCTTCTCAATAAGTTTGG
>CAIKDL010000073.1 GCA_903826185.1 uncultured bacterium
AGTATCGACGCCATTTTCGATACCTAAGATTAAGTCCATCGGCTCGCCAATGCCAAGTAAATGTCGCGGTTTATTTTCCGGCAATTCTTCATTAACCCAACGCACAGCTGTACCAACATCGCCTTTATCGAATGAACCACCGATTCCGAAACCGTCGAACTCGATATCGCCTACGCCGGCGGCGTCCTTGATTTTCATCGCACCTATCGTACGTGCGCTCTCACGACGCAAATCCTCATGACGACCACCTTGAACGATTCCAAAAAGCGCTTGAGAATTTTCGGCTATAGCCGCGGCTTCATTGGCTGTGTGCTGCGACAAGCTTCGCTTAGCCCACTCATGCGTCCTGTTCATGGCAACTTTCTGATATTCACGATCGGCGTTAGGTGCCGCGCATTCATCAAATGCGAATATGATATCCGCACCGATGTCGCGCTGGATATTCATAGAAATCTCTGGAGTGAAGCGATGCGTGGAACCATCTATCACAGATTTAAATGTAACGCCGTCATCATCAACTTTTGCGAGAGCGGCATGTTTTGAGTCCTCACCAAGCGAATCGTCTAATACAAAATTTCGCCCATCTTCTTCTCCTTCCCCACTAGCTAATTTACTTATACCCTTTCCCCATGCGGCTCCCAAAGAAAAAGCTTGGAAACCTCCGGAATCAGTAAAAGTGATCCCTGACCAATTCATAAACTTATGTAAACCACCACACTTCTTCAGTACCTCTGTACCAGGTTGTAGATACAAGTGATATGTATTCGCCAAAACGGCGTCAGCACCGACAAGATCGCGCACAGACTCAGGCATAAGCGCTTTCAAGGTCGCCTTCGTTCCAACCGGAATGAAAGCCGGCGTCTCGATCTTGCCGTGTGGAGTCTCTATGGTACCGGCTCGCGCCAATTTGCCTGACACTTTCGCTTGTATAGAAAATTTCATTAGCTAGTTGATCACTCTCCACCACTCAGAGACAGGCGCCTCGCGGACAATCTCAACAGCCCGGTCGAGAGAATCTGTTATTTCGCACAAATCAAAATCTCCTGGATCTATAGTCTGATATTTTTTGAGCATCATATCATTGAGGCTGGTTATGATCGGATTCCAGAAATCTGAGCCGAACAGTATTACCGGAACATGTGGGATCTTCCCTGTCTGAATAAGCGTCAGTATACTGAAGAGCTCATCGAAAGTACCGAAACCTCCTGGGAAAAACACGTAAGCCTCAGCCGCAAAAGTCAGCATAGTCTTACGTGAGAAGAAATATGCAAATTTCATGTGATCAGTCGTATAGCCGTTGGCGCCATGTTCATGAGGCAAACTGATATTCAGACCCACCGACTGACCACCAGCTTCTTTGGCACCCTTGCTGCTGGCTTCCATTATTCCAGGGCCACCACCGGTTATAACTGCATACTTCAAATCTTTCACTATAGCTTGCGCTAATGATTCAGCCGACTTACACATGGGACTATCTGGAGCCAACATAGATGAACCAAAAATAGTCACCGACCTTGGATATTTCGTAAGAAATTCGAATCCTTCCTCGAATTCATGGTTTATACGCACTAGATGAGATTCGATGTCTCTGTCATGTATATGCTTCCTAGTAAAAAAAGTGTCGTGATTCACCGAACCTGATAAACTCCCTTTGTAATGATTTTTTGCCATGGGAGCATTGTAACAAATTGCAAACAAAAATCCCACCATCTTACGACAGCAGGATTTTTGTTACAACAGTCGAGTGAAATTCCGTGAGGAATTTACACGCGGTCTGTCTTAGGACGAGCTTCTGATACGACGATCTTGCGACCATCGAGCTCGCTGCCGTTCAGCTTTTGTACAGCTGCATCGGCATCAGCATCATTGACCATGGTCACGAAGCCAAAGCCTCGTGAACGACCAGTCATCTTGTCAGTCAAGATGTTGGCCTCTTCCACTGCACCGACTTGCTCGAAGTGCTTCTTCAAGCTGTCAGATGTGGTTGCCCATGCAACGCTACCGATGAAAAGTCTTTTTGACATTTTC
>CAIKDL010000074.1 GCA_903826185.1 uncultured bacterium
CCACACGACCGTAATCCACTCTTATGAGAAGGTCAAGGAGGAGTTGAAAAAAGACACGGTGCTGTCTCAAGAGGTGGCACAGTTGCGTTCAATGATTTAGTTTGTTGTTTGTTTTGTGTTGTGGTTAAAATGTTGATAAGTTTGTGGAAAAGTTTGTTAGGATCAGTAGGAAAAGTTGCCTTAATAAACTCTCACTAGGTAATTAAGAAAGAATTAACTTGTTATTAATTTAAAAAAGATTTAAAACCTTTATCTTGAGCCGCCGTAAAACTTATTCACATAAACACAACCTTAATAGCGTTAAATTTTATTTAAAATCAAAATGAAAATAGAATTACAAACACAAAAACTAAAAGAGATCATTCAGAAAATCGACCGTGTCGCCGGTAAACACGCCACACTTCCTGTTTTGTCTTGTATTTTGATCGAGTTCAATAAAAACACAGCGGTTTTCAAAGCGACCAACCTTGATGTTGGTATCGAAGTGTCTTTGCCTGTGAAATCAGAGGGTGTTGGCTCTGTGGCAGTCCCAGCACACACATTGAGTGCCTTTGTTTCCCAGCTACCAGACAAAAACAGCGTTATCTCTATAGAAATAGATGGTGGAAACATAAGAGTAGCCACACCACAATCAAGCGGTGTTATAAAAACGGTGCCGGTAGACGATTTTCCAACCATACCCAAAATAGTAAACGGACAAGAAACCGAGATTTTGGCAGACGTTTTTGTAAAAGGCCTAAAATCTGTGTGGTATAGCGCCTCGGTTTCCAGTATAAAACCGGAACTTTCCAGTGTTTATGTGTATCGTGATGGTGAGTATATAACCTTTGCGGCCACGGACTCATTCCGATTGGCTGAAAAGAAGGTCAAGGCGCCGGCCTCAGTGAAAATGAATGACATACTAATACCATTTAAAAACGTGGCAGACATTATAAGGTTTTTGGAGGGCACCAGCGGGGTGGTTGGTGTAACAGTGAGTAAAAACTTGGTGTCATTTAATAATAAAGGCGCCTATTTGGTGTCCAGGGTCATTGATGGGGTTTTCCCAGATTACCACCAGATAATTCCCAAAAGTTTCATGACGGAGGCGGTTATTTTGAAACAGGATTTTATAAATGCCCTGAAAATATCCAACATCTTTTCTGACCGGTTCAACCAAATAAAACTGATTATAGATCCTAAAAAGAAAATATTCGACATCCAAACAAAAAACAGCGACGTTGGTGAGAATAAGACGTCTGTTTCTGCGGCACTTTCTGGTGAGCCAATAGAGGTTAATTTCAACTATAAATATGTAGCCGACTGTTTCCAGTCTATAGAAGCCGACAGCCTGTCTCTACAGCTTGGGGGTCTCAATAAGCCAATGGTTATTCGTCCAGTGTCAGGCGACCAAACCTTCTTGTATATAGCCATGCCAATGAATAGATAGTTGGGGCCAGCAAGTGAAAACCACACCAAAATGTTCAACATAAACCAGCTTCTAGAGAAGGTTCGTGCTCTTAGAAATAGTGATGTTGGTATACGTACAACGGTTCAGGTGGCAATAAAAAAGCTCACGGGCGCAGATATACCAATAAGCTCTCTAAGCATCAAGTCTGGTAAGGTCTCAATAAAGAACCTCTCCTCGGCGGCCAAGGCGGAGATTTTTTTGAAAAAGCCTAAAATTCTAGAGGAGATAAGACTGGTTACTGGCAACGATCGAGTTCGAGATATAAACTAGGGTGTTTTATTGTGGCTGGGCTACATGAAAGATCATAGAGGTCTGGCCTTTGTTGTATACCGTGTCATAAACAGTCACAGACAGCGTGTTGTCCGCTGACAACCCACCAATATCTGCTGGTACGAAAGTTATATTCAATGGGTCTGTTGTGGAGGTAAGTACGTACTTGCTGTTTATATAGACGTCTGTTTTTTCAGCGGCATACATGCCAGACATTTTTATTTGTATTGGTAAAGATGCTTGTGGGTCTATGGTTGATCCATCCACTGGTGACACAATACTTATTTGTGGGGCTTTGTCTGGGGTATGGATGTCATCTGTCATGGTTGGTATTGGTGTAGAAACCACCTCCTTGAAGTCTGGGTGCAGTTTTTCATAATCAACCATCCAATTACGAACACCGTATTCCCAATACTGGAACTGCGAATCTTGGTTTGGGTCTGTTGGAGCTGGGCCACGCGGGTCGTCTTTGTTGAGCCAATATAGAATAGAGTGGACGCTGTTAAAAACCACCTCCTTTTTTGTTTCTTGTGGGGTGTATGGCGTCGCCACCTTGCCAGAGATAGAGTCTATCCAATAAGACACACCACCTTGCCACACACCATGTAATACTGGTTTACCGTCTGTGTATGGCTGTGGTGGGTCTACAAAATTACTTGGCGGGAAGTTCTTCGCCACCTGTGACATGAAGGCGCCCCAAAGCGGCGAGATTATCAATCCAGCAACGTTGTGTTGCATTGGGGTGTTGTCATTGTTGCCCGCCCAAGCGCCAACCACCAAATCCGGCGTATATCCCAAAGTCCAAACATCCCTATAGTCATTTGTTGTACCAGTTTTTATGGCGACTGGGCGGCCAACGCTTTCACCTATCGGTTTCAAACTGGCCATACGCACTTTTGTATCCGAAAGAATGCTTGAGATTTGTCGTACGGCCTCGGCGGGGAAAACTTGTGATGGATTTAAACTGGCTTTTTCCAAAACAGTTCCTTTGTCATCATCTACTTCCAAAACTGATCTATATGGGTTGCGAACACCGTCGTTTGCGAACACACCGTAAGCACTTGTTAGATCGAGAAGGGTGACTTCACCACCACCAAGGACAAGTGTTAGGCCGTATCTATTTGGATCACTAAGGGTTGTTATACCCATTTCCTGAGCTGTCCGCAGAGAGTTTCCGACACCGGCCAGGTACAAAGCCTTAACTGCCGGAATGTTTCGAGATTGTGCCAAGGCTTGGCGGATAGTTAATGGTCCTTCGAATGTGTTGTCATATTCCCCCGGGGAATAACACACGTCGCTGGAGGTGGCGTTTCCACCGGCGGCAAGGACGGCCGCAGCGTCTTTGGGCTTGCCATCAACGGTGCAGTTGGTAGAAAACTCAGTTTTTGCGTCAAAAAGGACAGTCTCTGGCGTGTAGCCTTCATTGAATAGCGTTGCGTAAACGAAAGGCTTGAAGGTTGACCCCGGCTGGCGCTTGGCCAAAGTAACGTTATAATTTCCATCGATACTTTGGTCGAAGTAATCTTTTGAACCAACCATAGTTAGGATATCTCCAGTCTTTGGGTCTATCGCCACCATGGCCGTGTTGCTGGCGTTGAAGCTGGAGCTAAGGGTTGGGCTGAACTTTGTAACTATGTTCTCGGCTTTTTTCTGCATATCGTAATCCAAAGTGGTTATAACTTTAAGCCCGCCACCCGTGACGGCAGCCTCGCCATATTTTTGTACCAAATAGTCTCTAACATACATCACAAAATGCGGCGCGCGGATACTTCCAGTGTTGTTGGACAAGAAAACCACCTTTTCTTTAACGGCCTTTTGGTACTCTGCGCTGGATATCATACCTAAGGTTTTCATTCGCGCCAGAACCACCTGTTGTCTAGAGTCCAATGCCTCCTTGTGTGGTCCGTAAGGTGAATAATAACTCGGGGCTTGTGGTATGGCGGCCATATAAGCGGCCTCAGCGATAGTCACGCTCTTGGCAGGCTTACCAAAAAACTTTTGGGTGGCTTCTTCTATACCATAAGTGGTGCCGCCGTAGGGCGTCTCATTGAAATATGCCTGCAAAATCTGGTCCTTACTCATGGTTTGGGTGAGTTTTATGGCCAACACCCACTCTTTTATCTTTCTGGTTATTGTTTTGTCTTGGGTCAACAAAGAATTTTTTATCACTTGCTGTGTAATTGTAGAGGCGCCCTGATCGTAACCACCAGAGGCCAGGTTGGCCAAGACGGCGCGGATTATTGAAAGAGGCTCAATGCCGGAGTTGCGATAGAAGTTGGAGTCCTCTATGGCGATGGTGGCTTGCTGTATATATGGAGAAATATCTGCGAGTGAGACAGTGGTGCGTTTGATGTTTGAGCCGGTATCATAGAGAAGTACGGTTCCAGTGCGATCGTATATTTTTGTTGACTCAACGACTTGTCTGGTTCCAAAAGAGTTTAGATCTGGTATTGGTAATGTTGCGACCCACAATGCCGCCAGCCCACCCAACACGAATAAGGCGGACAAAATGAGCAAAACCAAAGACTTGAAGTGTCTCCTGATTTGGTGGTGGCGCTTATGGTGGTGCCCAGGCTTCATACCGGAATATTATAGCACCAATGATATTCGTGCGGGTCACGGCCACACTACCAATTGTCCCCCAAAGTATCGAGCTCTTCATCTTCCAGCTCTTCCTCTTCTGCGACGACCTCCTCCGGGACGTCTTCGGTTAATATGGCGTCTACCTCCACGGCCTCTACTGGTTCTATATCTTTTATGTTTATGTCTTTGATCGGTTCAGGCTCTTTTATGACTGGCTTTGTGGCGATTTTTGTTGTTGCTTTCGCGGCGCGTGCTGCGGGCCCTTTATTTTTTGAAGCTTTTGGCATATGCTTTATGACAAATTATTTTAATTTTTAGTATCGTGCATAATTTGTAACAAAGAGAGTTTCTTTTTGCAAGAACCAGCAACTGTGGATAATCAAGGTTTGGATATTGCCGAATGGGTGAGTGCCACCGCGACGGCGTCGTATTCATCGTCGGACAATGTTTTTGTGGCGGCGCGGTCGCCGTGAACAGGTATCTTCACCAACAAATTGACCATCTTTATCATTCTTTGCTTGTCACTGGTTCCATCACTGGTTATGGCGGTTTTTATTTGCATGGGGCTGTATTCGTAGACTGGTAAGCCCCTTTTTATGGCTTCATACATAATGATTCCGCGAGCCTCGGCGACGCGCATGCCGGTTTTTTGGTTTGTTGATATGAAAAGAGTTTCTATAGCCAATGAATCTGGAGAAAACATGTCCATAATTCTGGATATTTCTGTACCAATTTCTCCCAAGCGTTTGTGTATGGGGTCTTTCGGTGATGTTCTGAAACAATCAGAATAGAGGACGGTTTCGTGGCCGGTTGCCGACGCCTTTTGTGCACCACCTTTGTCGCCGTTTTTTTCAATCACGGCCACGCCCAGTCTTTCATAACCAGGGTCAATTCCTAAAATTTTCATATATTAATTATAACAAGACGCGCGCAATGTGGCGCGGCATTATTATTTATTCAGCGTTTGTGAAAACCGCTTGGACCTCGTCGTTGTTTTCTAGCTCCTCCACGATTGTGCCGAGCTTTTCTATGTCGGCGTCTTCAAGCGGCATGGTTGTGGTTGGTTGCCAACCTTCATGAGTCTTCGCGAATGCCCAAGAAGCGCTTCCTTGTGCCGCCAACTCTAGTTCATGCAAGGCGAGAATGTGTTTGATCTCTTGCGCAGCCTTATTTTTGTTGTCAGTCAGGGCTTCTATAAGGATCGCTACACCGCCTGGTCCATAGGATTCATAAAGATGCATTTCCATGGCTGCGCTGTTATCGGTGGCACCCTTTTTCACCGCGCGGTCTATGGTGTCGTTGGGCATATTTTCCTTGCGGGCCTTATCGATGGCAGCCGCCAATCCAGGAGACAAGATATTGCCCTTAGCTTTCTTGGATTCTACAGTTATAAGCCTGACGTATTTACCAAAAGCCTTGCTCTTTTGGGCGTCATTCTTGGCTTTCAAGTGTTTTATTTTTGAGAATTTATTGTGGCCAGACATAGGTTGATTATAACAGATTAATTTTTTTAATGGCTCTTTAGTCGAATACTTACTAACATCACAAAAGCTTCACCGACCTCCCAACAGGTTCTTTCACACCAATGTGTGCGTATGCCTTATCTGTCGCGATGCGACCACGCGAGGTGCGCTCAAGCAAACCCAACTGGATCAAGTACGGCTCGTAAACCTCTTCGATTGTGGCCATTTCTTCGGATAAGGCCGCGGCGATAGTGTTCAAGCCGACTGGTCCGCCGCCGAATTTATTTATTATAGTCTTCAAAATGTCACGATCGGCGCCGGTGAGACCGATGACATCAACTCCCAACATATTCAAAGCCGCCTCAACGGAAATCTTATCGAGGTCCTTTTTGTGGATCTGCGCGTAGTCGCGGCAGCGTTTCAGATGATAGTTTGCTGTACGCGGTGTAAACCTAGAGCGAACCGCTATTTCCGCCAGAGCCTCTGGTTGAGCCGTTATTCCTAGGATCTTGGCGGAGCGGCGAACGATTTCGGCGATCTCGTCATTTGAATAAAATTCCAACTTGAAGACTCCTCCAGAGAAGCGCGACCTCAAGGGGGCTGATATCATGGCCACGCGCGTAGTGGCAGCAATCAAAGTAAATGGTGGCAACTCGAGTTGTATTGTCCTAGCCGACGGTCCTTTGCCGATGATGATATCCAAAGTGCCGGACTCCATGGCAGGGTAGAGGACTTCCTCAATAGCTTTGTTCAGTCGGTGTATCTCGTCGATGAAAAGGATGTCACCAGCCGAAAGATTTGTAAGGATGGACGCAAGATCACCAACTTTCAAGATTGCTGGCCCGGAAGTGACTTTGATCTGTGCGCCGGTTTCTTTTGCAATCAAATGAGCGAGCGTTGTTTTACCAAGCCCGGGCGGTCCATAAAAAAGGATGTGTTCCGGCGGATGATTGCGCTCTTTTGCTGCAGAAAGCAAGATGCGCAGGTTTTCTTTTGTGTTTTTTTGACCAATATAGTCGTCCCAACGCGCCGGGCGAAGGGTTTGGTCCAGAAAACCAGTTTCTCTTTCATCGGTTACAGCCGAAGTGCCGTTTGGGCTGGTCGAGGCCGTTTTTGTGGCTTTGTTAGGCTGTTTCTTTGTTTCTCTTGACATAGGTATTAATTTATGCTAAGCTCATTGCAGTATTAGGAAAGGGCCGAAAAGGCCTGTAACTCGAGCTTGTGAATCTCTAAGCAATGGCCTTCCCAGGTTTGGGCATAGTGCTAAGGACATTTTGGTCACTACGCTTGTCGTATTGCCACTGGAATTATCCTCGGAACTCTGCCCTACATAACACATCACGTGCTATGATTTTGCTTAGAGATTCTCACGCTTGAATCTAAGAGCTTGCCGTAGCGAAAGTTGTTCTGGACTTATCCTACCGTTTAGTACACACAAAAAGCAATTGACAGTGGGGGATAATCTAATTTTTAATCTTCCAGAGCGATCACGCGACCGAGTTCATCCATCGATGTTACACCTGCGAGGACTTTCAATATGCCATCCTGTTTCATTGTGAGTAAACCCTGACCTTTGGCTGCTTCCCAGATTTCTCTATCGCTGGAGTTTTTTTGTACAGCAGCTTCGATCTCCCTAGTCATTCGTACGGCCTCATAAACACCCATTCGGCCTTTGTATCCGGTCTTATTACACTTATCGCAACCAACAGGAACCCACATT
Organism: uncultured bacterium; assembly: GCA_903826185.1. GTDB lineage: Bacteria > Patescibacteriota > Minisyncoccia > Phycocordibacterales > PALSA-1337 > C7867-002. Next base: position 7,487 of record CAIKDL010000074.1, read on the forward strand.
TTCGTGCGTTCTGCCGGCACCAAATCCCTGTCCTCTATAACAGCGATGGTTCTCTCGATCTCTTTCACATTTTTGGCTATAATCGGGTCCAAAACTCCGTCGGCACCCGCGACCAAAGAGACTTCTTTTTTACAGTATTTACAAAGTCGGCGTACTAGACGTTGTCCCATGGACACACGTAAGGCGGAAGGAATAATCTTGGGGTTTACGCCGAGCTCTATGAGACGAGGGAATGTACCGGCGGCATCATTGGTGTGGATGGTAGAGAAAACCAAGTGGCCAGTAAGTGCCGAGTTGATGGCAATGTCGGCTGTTTCATTGTCACGAATTTCACCAACCATGATTATGTCCGGGTCCTGACGAACGGCGGCGCGCAAACCTTCCAAGAATGTATAGCCCTTGTCGTTGACTTGGGTCTGTACGATGCCTGGCAGATGATACTCGACCGGGTCTTCGATCGTTATGATCTTAACGTCTGTGGTATGAACCTTTTTCAAGAAGGCGTATAGGGTTGTGGTCTTACCAGAGCCGGTTGGTCCGGTGGTCAGTATCATTCCGTCTGGGCGATTTATCTCTTCCAACAAAACTTTAAGTAGTTTCGGTGGAATGCCCAGCTCTTCCAAGGAGACGTTTATGGAATTTGGATTCAAGAGACGCATGACGATCGATTCGTTATACGCACCAGGCAAGATAGAGACGCGGACCTCGATCTCTCCGATCTTGAGCAGAATGCTGAAGCGCCCGTCCTGGGCGTCCTTTTTTATATTCAATTTCATTCCAGAAATAAGTTTGATGCGAGAAAGTATCAAAGCATAGGTGCTGTTGTCAAAACGGATCACATCTTGGAGCACACCATCTAGACGATAACGTAGACGCACGTAGCCCTCTTCAGGCTCGAGGTGTATATCGGAAGCGTTAAGTGCCAAGGCTCCGGCCACCACGATCTCCAGTATGCGAGAAGTGCGGTAGCTTTTCTTGGCTGCCACTATTGACTCTAGTTCTTTCACGACAGCCGGAAGGCTTTTTGCGTTCTCTATTATGCCAGATATCTCATCTCCAGATATTTCAAGTGAGCCAGCCTTGCTTTCCAAAGCGAAAGACAAGTCCTTGTAAGATTTCCAAGCTTTTTCCAAGCTTTGCACCGAGGCTATATGTATGATCGGCTCGTATCCGGCCGTTTTTAATTTTTCTACTACAGCCTGCGTCTTTGGGCTTTCTGGATTTCTGGCGGCGACTTTTATTTTCTTATCTATGAGAGAAAAGGCGGCGACAAGGCTATCTCTGCTGGTCTGTTCGTCGACCAAGCGCAGGGCGTCGGTGTTGATAGGGGAAGCCATAAGGCTTATGTACTCTACATTATACTTTCCCGCAAGAAGCTGGACGAGGTCCTCCTCTTCTCTGTGTAAGAGGTCTGTCATCCTGCGGTTTTGTTTGTCGTCGTCGAATTGAAGTGTCATTTGGCTCTAATTATAGCGCATTTTTGTGATAATTTGACTGTGTCCAAGAATAATGTCACAGCCATTGACTTTTGTGGCTCAAAATGGTATACTTATCATCAGTTAAGAAAACTTGAAATATAGTATTTCGCAGAGAATAGTAAACAGAAATAGGAATCAACCCAAAGGAGGAACCAATGAAAATTGGAACCAAATCGTTAGTTGCAGTGGCGGTGTTGTTAGCGTTAGTGCCGATTTTGGCGCCGACGCCGGTGTTCGCGGATGGTCTGCTTGGATTGCGCGTCGAGGTGCCTTTCGTTAAGGTCAACCTCGGAATTGGCGGTGGCGGCGGTGGTGAATGCCATCGTGCGCAGCAGTATGTTGTTGTGCGGGAAGTTTACGCTCAACAGCAACCGCAGGTTTATTACCAACCGGCTCCGCAACCCCAGTACCAACCGCAGTATCAGCCAGCTCCGCAGCCACAAGCTTCGGCGCAACCGGACCCAGCGTTGGCGGGCGGTCAAGTGATGGTCGTTCGGCCATCGGATGTTACTGAGTTGCAAACTCAACAACAAAGTCAGCCGCCGGCAGTTGCACTTCCGTCGCGGGTGGTTAGCCTGTACGAGTACGATGAGTACTACGACGGCTCTAACCGGTACTACCACCGCGATAACGCGTGGTTCAGTCTCGGCTTTAGCGCAAGTTACAATGCCGACGTGCTCGTTGCGTGTGCGGCGCCGACGGTTCGTTGTGAATTGGTTCGGTGCGTCGACTATGGTCGGGCGACTCGGATCGAACGCTGTGAGCCGGAGCGGAATTGGCAGCCCCAGTGTCAGCCGCAGCAATATCGGTTGCCAAGTGTGCAATACCAGCCACCGGTTTACCAACAACCGACACCAGTGTATCGTTGCGCGCCACAGCAGCAATACCAACCCCAGTACCAGCCATGTCAGCCGCGGTACTACCAACCAACACCGGTGTATGGTTATTGCCAACCTAGGTTTGGCGTGGGCGTCGGTGTGAACGTTCGCATCGGCGGAGGTGGATATGGTGGTGGGTATCATCGTCGCTAGTGTCAGTCGCCATCGGTGAAGTCACTGATGGCAAACGGCCGAGCTCTCTTGGAAACAAGGGACTCGGCTGTTTTTTATTGTCCAAAGACTAAGGTACAATGTGTCTAATGAGAAAAATACCAGTGCGTACAAATACCAAAGCTGATGCCAAGGTTCGCAAATCACGCTTGATCCTGCTTGATGCGCACGCGATTCTTCACCGTGCTTATCATGCTTTGCCAGACTTCTCTACATCAAAAGGTGAACCGACTGGTGCGTTGTATGGATTGTCGGCGATGCTCATTAAAATAATAGAAGACTTGAAGCCGGATTATATAGTTGCTTGTTACGATGTGGCCGCGCCGACTTACCGTCATGAAGCCTATAAGGCCTACAAAGCTGGTCGTCAGAAGGCCGACGATGATCTCATCGCGCAAATGAAGAGCTCGCGCAAGGTTTTTGAAGCCATGAATATTCCGATCTATGATAAGGAAGGTTTTGAGGCTGATGACATTCTTGGCACGATAGTTGAACAGGTCACTGGTGTTAGTAGCTCAAAAGGTGCAAGTGAGACGCAAGGCCTCGATATCATCATCGCTTCTGGCGACATGGACATCCTTCAACTGGTCAGTGGCGAGCGCGTGAAGGTGTATACATTTAAAAAAGGGATCAATGATACGGTCATATATGATGAAAAGGGCGTGAAGGATCGTTTCAGTTTTGGTCCGGAATTGATACCAGACTACAAGGGGCTTCGTGGTGATCCGTCGGATAATATTCCTGGCATAAAAGGGATCGGTGAGAAGACGGCAACTATTTTGATATCGAATTTTGGGACAATCGGGAATATTTACAAGGAGCTCAACAAGAAAGGCGTGCAAGAAGATGGAGATAGGGCTTTTGTTGAGGCCGGTTTGACGCCGCGTATTATTCAGCTGCTGCGCGACAATGCCGAAGAGGCCGAATTCAGCAAGATGTTGGCGACTATTCGTCGAGACGCACCGATTAAGTTCGTGTTGCCAGAAAAAACTTTCAAAGAAGCGATTGATGTGAAAGCGGTGAACAACTTCTGGCATGGTTTGGAATTCAGGACGCTTGGGCCAAGATTGGAAAAGGCGGTAAATGGGGAAAGCGCGAAAGCAAAGGCACAAAGTACAAATGGGCCGCAGGGAAAAGGCCAGGAAAAAATACAAGGCGGAATGCCAGAAAAAACCGACGGAAAACCGGTCGAAAGTACGACTGGCGAGAAAAATGATGTTCCGGCCACCACGGCTACTGCCGCGATTGCTGCTGTTACCACCGCCGACCTCGCGAAGACCGCCATCGCGCTCTGGTTAGTGAACTCGAACACGACGCAGCCGCAGCTTGAGGACATCTTAGCTTTTGCCAACACGGACAATTTTGAAACTGCGCAGAAATCCATCATGGCCGAACTCGAAAAACGCGGCCTCATGAAAGTCTACGAAGAAATAGAATTGCCACTCATGCCGGTCGTAAAGACCATGCAAGACCGCGGCATCAAAATAGACCGCAAGATCTTGTCGAACCTCTCCAAGTCATATCATGAAACCGCTGCAGACTTAGAGCAAAAAATCTGGAAATTCGCTGGAAGGGAATTCAATATAAATTCACCAAAGCAGCTTGGAGAAATCTTGTTCGATGTTCTCGGACTGACAGTCAAGAACGCCAAGAAAACCGGTTCTGGTGCCCGCTCCACCAAAGAATCCGAATTGGAAAAGATGCGCGACATGCACCCGATCGTGCCATTTATCTTCGAATATCGCGAACTCGCCAAACTGTTGTCTACTTATATAGACGCGATTCCGCCTTTGCTCGATGAGCATGATCGCCTTCACGCGAAATTCATCCAGACCGGCACCACGACTGGTCGCATGGCATCGCAAGAACCAAATCTTCAGAACATTCCCATAAAGACCGAGCTCGGTAGGGCGATTCGCGGAGCGTTTATCGCGGAGAAAGGATTCAAGTTGTGTGCTTTTGATTATTCTCAGATCGAGATTCGCATCGCGGCATTTTTGTCGGGTGATGAAAAGCTCATAAACATTTTCAAGAATGGTGAAGACGTGCACACCTCCGTCGCTTCGGAAGTTTTCAAAGTCGCGCCAGACAAAGTCACTCCTGACATGCGCCGCCAAGCTAAGGTTATAAATTTCGGTATCGTTTTTGGTATGGGAGTCACAGCTCTGAAACAAAACCTAGGCACCACGCGCGATTTGGCGCAGAAATTCCTAAATGATTACTTCGAATCCTTTAGTGGCTTGGCGAAGTATCTTGACAGCGTGAAAGCCGAAACCGCTAGAAGCGGCTATACAGAGACGTTTTTTGGTCGTCGCCGCTATTTCGAGGGGATAAAATCCAAGGTGCCATTTATTCGCGCAGCGGCTGAGCGTATGGCTATCAATGCACCGATCCAAGGTACGGAAGCTGATATCATCAAGATCGCCATGTCGCGCATTTACGAATACTGCAATAAGGCGGGCTTGGCCGGCGATGGTGTTGGTGGCGATGTTTTTCCACTGGTTCAAGTCCACGACGAGTTGGTTTATGAGATTCGCGAGGACAAGGTTGATCAAGTTGTGCCGGAGATAAAAAAGATTATGGAAAATGTTATGAGTCTCGCTGACACAGAAGGGATTCCGTTGACCGCGAATGCTTTGGTTGGGAATAATTGGGGAGAGTTGAAATAAAATGAAAAACTTTGTGTCACACTCTCTCGAGGAAACTTCGGCCATCGCTTCAAAGTGGCTTGCGGGTGTTTTCGCGCAGGCAGCAGCTGATCAGGCGATGGTTGTCGCGTTGAACGGTCAACTTGGTTCGGGAAAAACCACTTTTGTGCAATCAGTTGCACGCGCTCTTGGTGTCGATGACGCAGTAACCAGCCCGACTTTCGTGATCATGAAAAAACATAAGCTGGTCGGTACTTCCCATTTCAAATCATTGGTACATATTGATGCCTATCGCCTTGAAAATGGTTCCGACCTTGGGGCTCTGGAATTTGAGGACATCGTGGCTGACCCAGGCAATCTGGTACTCATCGAATGGGCCGAAAACGTGAAGAGTGGTCTGCCGGCGGACATTGAAAAGATTGATTTTGAATATGTGAGTGAGAATGAAAGGAAGATAAGTTTTGCGGTATAATCTAATCATGTCTAACTTAATATTCCTAGCGTTGCTTTCACCGGCTTTATGGGCTGCCAGCAACCATGTAGACAAATACATACTTAGTAAGTATTTCAAGAATGTAGCAGTTGGTTCGCAGGTTATCTTCACAGGACTGATAGGGTTGTTGGCCGGCATTATTATTCTTTTGATCTATCAAAATGTGTGGGTGCTGGGGCTCTCAAACTCTATTCTAGTTGCTTTCACGGGCGCTCTTTTGGTGGCAGCATATATTCCATATATATATGCGATCAATAATGACGAAGCCAGCACCGTGGCGACTCTTTATCAGATGATACCTGTCTTTTTGTTCATATTGGCTTATATATTCAGAGGAGAATCTCTCACGGCTTCTCAGATGACCGGGAGCCTTCTCGTGGTATTGGGTGCCATTGGCATCTCCTTGGATCTAACCAAACAGGGCTTGAACATAAAATCCAAGACGCTATTGTTGATGAGCCTTTCTTCTTTGATGATAGCTACCAATTTCCTTATATTCAAGATAGTCGCCTTGAAGACGAGCTATTGGGCAAGTAGTTTTTGGGAATATATGGGTGCCGGCCTTTTTGCTGTTTTGTTGCTGGTCTTCGCCGGATCATATCGGCGCCAGTTCTTCAGTGTTATTAGATCAAACGCCAAGGCCGTTCTTTCTGTGAATGTGTTGGGTGAAGCTATGAATGTTGGAGCCAAACTCGTTGCTACCTTTGTCGGTATGACGCTACCACTAGCGATCGTGTCTGTATTAAATGGTTTTCAACCGGTCTTCCTGTTCGCGTACGGGGTGATCATCACATTATTTCTGCCGAAGCTCGGTAAGGAAAATCTATCCAGTAAACAGGTGGTTCAAAAGGTCTTGGCTATCGCTATTATATTTATAGGCACGTTCGTATTGTTCAAATAACCACCATGCTCTATCTCTATCACGGCACGAATACGCAGATTTCC
>CAIKDL010000075.1 GCA_903826185.1 uncultured bacterium
ACAGCTTCTTCCGAGGCCGCTACAGCCACGATTACAAGGATTAGCCGCCGATGGGGTACAGGAACGCGGCGAGCGCCTTTATCGTGGGTCAGATAGCTTCATGACCATCTGAAACTACTTTACCAGATTGACTACCTTTTCGAAAGCTTTTGGATTATTCTCGGCCAAATAAGCTAGAGATTTGCGATCAAGAGCGATACCTTTCTTCTTGGCGGCGCCGATGAATTTGCTGTAAGAAAAACCGAGCGGACGAAGACCGGCATTGATGCGGACATTCCAGAGACGGCGGAAATCACCTTTCTTGTCGCGGCGATGAGCGAAAGAATAAGCACCAGCATGAGCGAGAGCTTCATTGGCGGCACGCTCGTTCGTGGAACGGCGGAAACGGAAACCCTTGGTCTGACGGAGGGTATTGCGGCGATTCTTGAGGGCATGTACGGCTTTCTTTACGCGGGTCATGGTAGTTTGTTATAAGTTAAATAATATCGATTATTAAAATGAATTGGACAAGAAACGGCTACGAGCCTTGTTCTTCATCATGATAGCCTTGCCACGATGTTTGGAACCGGAAGTCTTGGAATTCTCCTTGGCATTGAAATGGTTCTGGCCAGGATTGCGCGCGATAATCTTGCCATTTTTGGTGACTTTCAAGCGCTTTATATATGATTTATTGGTTTTGATACTCATGTTATTTTTCTACTTTTTTTCTACGTATAATGTCCAGCCTTTTGGTCCTTTTGTTGCTTCTTGAGCAACCTTATAGTCGACCGTAATGAGTTTCAGGATACGAGCCAAGCGTTCCTTGAGGAAATTGGCATCCATATACTTGGATCTTCCGACTAGATAGAGGTCTATCTTGACTCGGTTGCCTTCGCTAAGCCATTCTGAGACCTTCTTGGCTTTGAGCTCGAGGTCGTGTTCGCCTGTTCCGATCTTGACTTGGACGCTTTTGACTTCAGTCGTCACCGTCTTGGACTTGGCTAACTTGGTTTTCTTATTCTCATCGTACTGGTACTTTCCATAATCCATTATCTTGGCCACCGGAGGGACGGCAGTCGGGGAGATCTCGATGAGATCCATACCACGATTACGAGCCTCTGTCAGCGCCTTATCAATAGCCAAAACTCCGAGATTCTCACCATCTACGGTTATTACGCGCAGTTCGGGAGCCTTTATCTGGTGGTTTATACGTGCTTTGATCAAGGGATTACAGGGTGTATTTATAGCATACGGCTTGCTATTGTGCAAGATATTAAAAAAGACCCGACAACACACGTTTTGCATGTATTGTGGGTCTTGTTTTGATCGTGTCGTCAACTGTACGCATTTACTCCGATTACTTAATCTCCAGTAACCGTGTAGCGTCTTCCAGCATAGTGATAGCGGTCGGCGCCAGTCCGGCTCCTAGACCGATGACTTTTTGCAGACCGGAGTATTCGTGGTTCACGACTAGGGCGTTTTGGGCCCCGATCACGTCGGTTCCGAATCTCCAGTTGATACTACCCATGAAGGTGCCACGGATGACCCATGGCAACTGTTGCATGGAGAAGACATCGTTCTTCGGTCGAGCCAATTCATTCGCCTCTGGTTTGGTGATCATCACCACGAATCTGACACCTAACCCGCTACGAACTGTCATATCCAGTTCTGTTTTTGCCTTCTGTCTCCGCTCGAACATCGATGGACTTATCGGTTCGCCGAGCTCGGCTACATTGAACAAGATACAGGCCTTCATGATACAGTCGCTGACCTCTGTATTGAAGATTTCGACGAGAGAGCGAGCGCCAGGGTCTGGTAGACCGAGAGCCATGGCCTCTTCTATTGCCGCACCTATATCCTTGGTCGATTGAATGCGCCACAACAAATAGTTGATGGTCGCGTTCACGATGCCGTAGATCGCTTCGGTCTTGCCGACTTTGGGACCGGTTAGCAGACGCAACATGCCGCTGCCGCCTCCGACGGTGGACGTGAAGCCAATCTTCGAAAGATGTGGCTTCAGCACCGAATAATGATATGCCAATGAACCTTTTTCACATGTGACCACTGGTTTGTCTGCTGCACGCGCCTTCAGGATATAATCAAGCGCGGTCTCGCCCTGATCCTTGGTAGGGATGGCGATGAATACGACATCGACGTTGGCGACGGCTTTGACGAAAGCATCATCGGCTTTTCTACCGACAAATGCTTCAACTTGCCAATCACCTATTGGTGAAGTACGGAGAAGATCGGCCAATGTTCGGCCAACCTTGCCGTTTCCTACAATGAGGGCTTTCATAGCGTCTCCTTTCTTTTTCTATTTATCAGACTAACAGGTAATCAGGAAAAGTAAATATCGGTCTTTTTTATGTTACGATAATGTCATGGCCAACTTAGTCGAAAATCCAAAGGCTCGATTCAATTATGAAATCCAGGAAACTCTGGAGGCTGGTATTGAGCTGCTTGGATTTGAGGTCAAGGCTCTGAAAGGCAAGCAAGGCTCGCTCGAAGGCGCTTATGTGATAGTCCGCGGTGGCGAGGCTTATGCTGTCAATATTTTCATTCCGCCTTATCAAGAGAACAATACTCCGGGGGATTACGAGCCGCGCAGGAATCGTCGTCTTCTTCTTAAAAAAGATGAGATAGCCAAGCTGGCCAATGTAGAGACCAGTGGTGGCAAGGGAAGTGGCGGCTTGACAATAGTGCCAATAGCGATTTATAATAAGAGCGACCTCATTAAGGTTAGCGTGGCGATAGTCCGTGGCAAGAAGAAGTATGATAAGCGCGAGACTACCAAGAAGCGCGAAACTGATCGTGAAGTCAGGCGCGTGATGAAGAATTCATAAACATCGCGTGCAAGCACGCCAAGGTTCGTTGAAATTTCAATATGGGGATGATCGGCCTCGACAGTCAAAAATGTTCGTTCGTGCGACGCGAGCTCCATTAACTCGTAAATCTGATGGAAACCCTAAATGCTAAATCAACCGTTTCTCCGTATTTCGGACAAAAGGACTTCGCATTCGCTTTAGTTTAACTAGAGCCGTCGCTTCACGGGGATCCTAACCGCGAAGTTGGCGTAATAACCTGGATGTAGGGAGGTGGAGAATTCTCAACTCCACCCCCGAACAAAAGAGATAGTGACTATGTGTTTTGCATTATTTTATAGCATAGTCATGACAACAAAAATTTTGCTACCGCCGTAGAATCGTTCGACGCATCTTGATTGCACCCGGGTTCGATTCCCGGCATCTCCACCAGCACAGAAAACCTTGATATTTTCGGGGTTTTTTGTTTTCATCTGAAATAAGCTATATGTTGTTATGTCATGGGATGGAAGTATAGTAAATCTGCTTATAGATGGTACCTCCCAGTGTAATTTGTCACATGCATCAACTCTTATTGGCGATGTGCAATTTTAGGCAAATGCTACTGATTGGTTTCATGCAAATGATTAGCGTAATCATGGGACGTTGGATCATATTAAAGTTACAACAAACTCTGGTCCAGTTTTGGGTTGGGAGTTAAATGGGGGGGGCATATCAGTGAGTGATTTTAGTGGGGCTGGACACAATGGAACTATTGCTGGTGATCCACAACCGACATGGATAGCAGGTCAGTGATTTATTATTTTTTAATTTCAGTATGTACTTAGTAGGATATACAAAAAAAGTAATTTACTGTATACTACAAACACTATAAAAAAATGTAAGTTGGTCTAAATTAAAAATGAATATAATACGCGGTAGCGG
>CAIKDL010000076.1 GCA_903826185.1 uncultured bacterium
AAAACTCATCACAGTTTTGAAATCTGGCCTGCTGTCCTTTTCAGTAGTAATAATTTGACCACCTATACTGCCAATTCCAGGATCAGATAGTGTCAATGTAGAACTTCTTTTGGCCTCATCGTAGCGACCTTGAAACTCTGAAAATAAAATCGTAATCGGCGTTGTGCTTTTTTTAGAATAAATATACAAATATTTGCCCTCCGGTAAATTTTCCGGATTATCCTTTTTGTTATCTTTTAATTCACAAGAAATTCTCATAGTAATCATGATTTTCTGATTATATCCTTTTCTTCTTCATTCAATCCGTAAATATCCACAAGAGCATCAATTCTGTTAGAGAATGGTGGAATACTCCTTAGGTTACTTGAAAGTGTGTTTGCGCCTATATTAAAGATTGCTGACATAAAAGTCTTTAAATCCTAGCATTTTTTGATATTTATTCAAAGATCTTAATCGTCGCACGCTCTTTGTCCTACCAAAAAGAATCTATATGCAGAGCTAAAAAACCCTTATATTAACGCGACTCGAGCGTCACTCACATTGGCTGCGGGACTTGGATTCGAACCAAGATAACAAGCTTCAAAGGCTCGTGTCCTACCATTAGACGATCCCGCAATGTAATATGGTACGGCCGCATATTCGGCCAGACCATCATTTAAACACAAATCTTCACAACAGCCAACTCCAAAGGAAGACTCTCTATGGAGGCACGGCTAGTATCTGTAGAGGCTTGGAGCATGATAGAAAGCATGGCCGCAGTGACAAGCTTCTTCCCTGCTAGAGATGAAATGAAGGCCAAATCATCTTCTGAGGTGCGACTTTGTATCTGCTGTTTCGACGACGGAGAGAATTGCGTGAGCAGAATGAAACGCATCTTCTCCAAGATGAGTGTCATGAATATATTCATAGACAATCCGGATTCAACGGCTTTGCCGATAGTCGCCAATGCTTTATCGGCATCTTTGGAAACAATTTGTTCAATGAGATCGTTCACCAGCGTAGCTTTCGGTGCACCGGTTATCTCTTCGACATCAGCGCGCTTAATGACGCCAACTTTCTTGGCACCAGAATCCGCAGAAAAGGCGCGCGGCTCTGAAGAAGCAATGACTTTTTCTAAAGTACCAAGCGCATCGCGGAATGAACCGTCGCCGAGCAGCGCAATGAGGTCGGCGGCGCCAGCATCGAGCGTGAAGCCCTCCTTCTTGGCTATATCGCTCACGTGCGCACGGATGACGTCACGCGAAGGTCTACGGAATGAAAATGTTTGACAGCGAGAAATGATCGTCTCCGGAACTTTTTCCAGTTCGGTCGTGGCGAGAATGAAAATGACGTGCGCTGGTGGTTCCTCGAGAGTTTTCAGGAGTGCATTCCAAGCGTCTTTCGAAAGCATGTGCACTTCGTCGATGATGTAGACCTTGAGTGGTGACGAAAAAGGTAGAACAGCCACATGTTCGCGTAAATGACGGATGTCATCGATGCCTCGGTTCGAAGCGGCGTCTATTTCGTAGACATCCTCTTCGCTAGTTTCTATGGCTCTAGCCAAAATACGAGCCACGCTAGTCTTACCAGTGCCGCGGCTACCAGAAAACAAATAGGCGTGCGCGATGTGCTTACTGGATATGGCGTCTTTGAGCGCACCTACAACCTGCTCTTGACCGACGACGTCGGACCATTTGCTTGGGCGGTATGTGCGATAGAGGACTGGCATGAGATTATTCTAACACAACGTCGCTGACGATTCTCTTCACTTCTTTCAGATCCTTAGCAGCCATCAACTTAACCCGAAGTTCTTTGGCACCATCCCAACCATTAACATAGGCTTTAAAATGCTTCTTCATAACAGCAAAATTCTTGATACGATCGTATTTTTTATCTTTTGCGCCGAACATCTTCTCAAAAGCAATAGCGTGTTCCAGCATGATCTTCAGGCGTTCACGCGGAGTCCGATCTTCTCGCGCATGCGCATGCGCGCCAGTTTTTTTACTAGCGCCGTCAGCAAAAAACCAAGGCTTACCAAATATACCACGACCGACCATAATGCCATCACAACCAGACTCGGCCGCCTTCTCTCGTGCATCCGCAAGCGAAACGACATCGCCATTACCAATAATCAGAGTGCGCTCACTCGGCGATAAGTCAGCTTGAATAAAATCGCGCATCTTCACTATCTTAGACATTAGTTCCCAATGTGCCGGCACATTGGACATTTCTTTGCGCGTGCGCAAATGCACAGTCAAAGCCGGCAGTTTTTGCTCAAGCAAAAGTTTGATCCAATCCCAATCGACTTTGTTATATCCTATGCGTGTCTTCACGGAAACAGGTATGGCATTTTTGCCGCGCAAGTTTCCCTTGCCGCGCGTTTTTACTTTGCCACACACTCCCTCTCGCACCCCTTCGCGCGCCGCTTCCAAAACAGCTAACGCTTTCTTGGCATCTTTCATCATAGAAGCGCCTCCACCTTGCTTTTCGACAGCACGATCAGGACATCCCATATTAATATCGAGGCCATCAAAACCAAGTTTAGCTACTAGTTTCGCGGCACCAAGCATAGCTTCTGGAGATCCAGAAAAAAGCTGCGCCACGATTGGTCTCTCCGCAGCCGAAAACTTCAAGTCGATCAGAAGTCGGCCACGTCCGGAAGACATCAGACCATCGGCAGAAACGAACTCTGTCCACATAACATCCGGCTTACCATACTTAGCGATCAACTTTCTAAATGCGGCATCAGTTACATTGGCCATCGGTGCCAAGGCGAAAAATGGCCGACCAGCGTGGCCCGGTCTATGTAGCTTTTGCCAGAAATTCTTCGCCATGCTCATGTTTTTTGCTTATTTCTTTATCTGTCTCACCAGCGATACTACATCAGAATCTCGAGCCTGGCTACCAAGCACGACCACAGCATATGTTGGAGTAGTCGAACTAAACTTGAACAAAGATACGCCAGTGCGGTTGGCCTCCGGAAGATAACCGTTCTTCCCACCAAGATAATACGACCACGACAGGAGATGTGTCGGATTCACCCAAGTATGAGAACGAATAGTCTTCAGTTTCAAAGCAGTAATATCTATTAGTTCCGGATGATTTTTATATATCCAACTCATTATAATCGCTTGATCACGGGCCGTGGAAACACTTTTTGGTGATAAGCCAGCCGGATCATCGAAGTGTGTGCTGGGAGCACCGATGGATCGTGCAAAATCATTCATAACCTTTATGAACTCAGTGCGGCCATAAGACATTGCCAATGCCTCAGCGGCATCATTCGAAGAGACCAGCAACAACGGATAGAGAAGGTCGTCGGACATGAACACTTCACCTTCTCTGAAACCAGCAGAATTACCATAAGTATCCAAAACCTGCTTGGAAATGACAATCCGCACACCAGAAGATAAAACATTTTCAGCAACCACCGCCGTTACCAATTTGGTCAAAGAGGCGATTGGCAAGATCCGGTCGGAATTGCGGGATATTGTGATAGAGCCATTATCTACATTCATCACTACATACGACTTCGCACTTATGGCGATAGCGGTGGTGGTAGACATTGAATACAAAAGATCGAAAGTTTCATTCTGATTATCTTCTTCATATGTCACACTAGAAGGAGCCACCGGAACAACCGGCGCCGGTGTTGTCACCGATACACCAACCTTAACGAAGAAAAGACATAGAATGACTATGGCAAGACCGCCGAAGACTATGTAGAAAAACTGTTTCATTTTTATGTCGATGCCCTACTTACTCTTATTACTCGACGCCGCACCACCATTGACACGGTAAAATACATTTGTGCCATAGCGGACATCCATATAGTCGAATGACGGCGGATTCTTGGCTCCATGTGTATCTGTGACCATATAGTTCCAGAAAGATAGTAGGTTGGAAAGCTCATCGGTGAGAGGTCTCGATTCATTGAAATATATGATGGCGATAGACTTATCTGGGTTCAATATGTACATCTCATATTCGCCTTTATCTTTTATCAAAACCGACTCCACTTCAAGACCAGCTGATTGCGCTCCATTATAAAATGCCTGCAAACGCACGAAACCTTCAGTAGAAGTGGCATAGCTGCCGATTGGGCTAGAGGTAGATGTAGCGGTGCCGGAAATATCTGGCGTGTAGTACCTATTGTATACACCAGAAGAAAGGTCAGGCGCCACGGCGTATATGAGACCGGCCTTATCCACAAAGAAACAATCTCCATCGCCAAGAGAATCTGGAGAAGAATCCATGTTGGGAAAATTTGGACAAACCAAAGCTGATGGAGTTTTCTCTGTAACAGTTATCGATATCTGGTGCATGTCGTTTAAACTTGTAACAACATCTTCTATCCTGCCAGAAGCCTCTTTGACCGCGCGAACTACGGCACCGCGTGGGTATATAAGAGAGTTGGCTTTTGAAAATAAACCGAAATACGATCCGGAAATAGCCGACTCGGCGGCCGTTCGAAGACTGGTGGCGATATCAGGATCAGCCCCTTCGATACGCACCGAATCTATCCTGAAAAAAGATACCTTAGAGAGCCACGACAAGGTAAATGCCCCGCCGGCCAAGATAACTATAGCTATGATCAACACCCAGATCACTTTCTTGCGCCTATGTTCCACATATGACGCCGACTGGCGTGTACGGCGGCTGAGTTGCATATTATTTGTTGACTACGACGGCTGCGGCGCCGATAACGTCCTTGCCAAAATATTTGACTAGAGGAGCTGGCAACTTAATTGTTCCATCGGCTTGCTGGAAGTTTTCTACAAGCGAAACAAGGATGCGTGGCGTAGGAATGGCGGTCGAGTTCAAGGAATAGGCATATTTAAGTTTCCCTTCTTGATCCTTATAGCGGATATTCAAACGACGACATTGGAAATCATGGAAATAGGAGGCTGAGCCTATCTCGCGATATTTACCTTCCTTGGGAACCCACAGTTCAATGTCATACTTTTTCACTTGGCCAAGACCAAGGTCTCCACCACAATTGGTGACTGTATGATATGGAATCCCGAGAGACTCTATGAATTCTTCAGTGTTACGATTTATCTCCTCATGATTCTTAACGGATACTTCATGGTTGGCCTCGCATAGTACAACCTGCTCGAATTTATAAAATTCATTGACACGAATGAGGCCGCGGATATCTTTACCGTGAGCGCCAGCTTCGCGACGATAGCATGGAGAAAAACCGAGATAACGTTTCGGAAGCTCTGTGGCTGCCAAGACCTCATCGGCATGAAAGCCCATGATCGGCACTTCGGCTGTACCAGCTAAGTAATCTCCATCTTGGGTCTTATAGAGATCTTCCTCACCTTGCGGCAAATATCCGGAGCCGAAAAGATTTATCTTGCGCACCACAATTGGTGGCAAGACCGGCACGAAACCTTTGGTAGAGAAAAAATCCAGAGCGTAACTCCAAATAGCGAAACAGAGACGCACACCGTCACCAGTCAAGAAATATCCACGGAATCCGTGAACCTTCGAACCACGCTCGAAGTCGACCATGTTAAGTTTTGTCATTATCTCTACGTGGTCTTTTGGTTCGAATGTGAACTTAGGTTTTTCACCCCAACTTTTGACTTCTTTGTTATCCGCATCGCTATCACCTTCAGGAACTGACATATCAGGCACGTTCGGTACTTGCAACATCAAGTTCTGCCATTTGACCATGACATCTTTGAACTCGGTCTCTTCTTTTTCAAGGTCAGCCTTGACGATCTTCATGGCAGCGATCAGTGCTGCTCGCTCCTCCGGAGTAGCGACTTTGGTGATCTTTTCGCTGGCGGCATTCTGCTCCGCGCGCTTCTTTTCGGTACTAGTCATAAGAGTGCGACGCTTGTCGTCAGCAGTAATAAGCTCTTCCACATCAAATTTAATGCGCTTTTTCTTGGCGGCGGCAGTGACCAAATCTTTGTTCTCTCTGATAAATCTTATATCCAACATGATGGTCTATATATTAACATACAATTTTAAAAGTTTTTAGGCGGTTTCTAGGCGGTTTTTCATGGCTTTTTCACTGGGATTTTATCGGGTGGCTCTATGATGTGGCGATGGATCACGAGATGAACAATGACGAATTAAGCCACGACCTCGAAATGTGCCTTGGCCACCAGATACGACTCATTCCTCCGAATGAATACCCTTTTCTTTTGCGTCAATTGACCAAGCCTCCAGAAAAAATGTATATCTGCGGCGAACTGCCATCAGATGATCACAAGTTCCTGTGCGTCATTGGTTCGCGCGCCAATAGCCAATATGGCCGAGATGTCTGTCGCGAGATTATCCACGGATTGCGCGGAAGTCCAGTCGTCATAGTTTCTGGTCTGGCGATCGGTATGGATTCATTGGCTCATGAATTCGCTCTCGAAGTCGGCTTGAAGACTATCGCCGTTCCCGGATCCGGGCTCGATGAATCGGTTCTGTACCCGAGATCGAAACATTCTTTGGCACGAAGGATATTGGAGGCAGGCGGCGCGTTGCTGTCGCCTTTCGATTTAAACCGCGGATCGGCGAAGTGGACTTTCATCGCGCGCAATGCCGTCATGGCTGGCCTGTCACATGCAATATTGATAATAGAAGGTCGCAAAGACTCTGGCACCATGATCACCGCCGGCAACGCCTCGGAATTCAGTCGGGACTTGCTTGTCGTGCCAGGGTCGATATTTTCAGACCTTTCTTATGTTCCAAACTCTAGGCTTCGCGATGGCGGTTTGGCTGTGACTTGCGCAGAAGATGTTTTGGAGGCGTTGGGTTTGAGCGCAGAGTGTTCTTCAGGTCAATCCGGCAGCGAACGTGCGATATCAGAGCTTGGCGTCAATGAAAAGAGACTGCTTAAGTGTTTGTCATATCCCAAAATGCGAGATGAGTTGATCGCCGAGATGGGTATCGGCGCGCCCGAGCTCGGGGCGCTTTTAGGCGGTCTAGAGCTGCTGGGGGCAATATCGGACCAAGATGGAATGATCGCTAAAATGTGGAATGTGGGACGCGAGGCGCGAGGCGCAGGGTGCGAAAAAATAAATGAAGACTAGGTTTGGTTTTATCGAAAGTCGCCTAGTCGAGGCGCTCGGATTATCGGAAAAAGAGTTAAGTGTTTTTTCGTGGCTTGTGCAACATGCTTATGGAAAAAGGGTTAGCCAGATCGCGCGGGGTGCGAGCTTACCAAGAACCGCCGTTATACGAACTTTGGTAAGATTAGAAAAACGAAAATTGATATTCCGGGTGCGCTCAGAAAAAATATACCTATGGAGATACAAACAGGGCCTGGAAAAATTTAGATATAAATGAGCTGGCGGGAAGAACACATCTATTTGGCATAGTTGGTACTTTGACCGAAATCCGGTCAAAGTACCAATGTAGCCAAAGTGCACGTGCCCCACCGGAGGCTTAAAAATAATATGGATGAAAGGGTCATATAAAAACATCAAAAAACACCCCAAAAATTGCACATTTACCAAAAAACATGTAATACTTACCGGAACACCAAAAAGTGCCCGACAAAAAACCAAACAAAATGCCGACAACAACAAACACTACAACTACAACAACCACAAAAAAGAAACTCCTCATCGTCGAATCACCATCGAAGGCTAAAACCATTTCCAAATATCTTGGCGACGAATTCGTTGTACGCGCCTCTGTCGGTCATATCCGCGATCTACCAAAATCCAACAAAAAAGCCATAGACATAGAAGGTGGCTTCATTCCTCATTATGAAATCGTGGCCAAAAAACACGACATCATCGCCGATATCAAAAGAGAGGCCGAAAATGCCAGCGAAATTCTACTCGCAACTGACCCGGACCGTGAAGGAGAAGCCATTGCTTGGCACATAAAGGAACTTTTGACCAATAAAGACCTGGGAGGGACCATTGCTGCGCGTGACGCAAAAAAGATCATCAAACGCGTCACTTATAATGAGATCACCAAAGAAGCTGTGTTAGAGGCCATCGCGCATCCACGCGACATAGACGAACACCTGCGTGCAGCCCAAGAAGCCAGACGCGTACTGGACCGCATCGTCGGTTATGACCTCTCCGGTCTGATTTGGAAAAAAGTCCGTTACGGACTTTCGGCTGGACGCGTCCAATCACCGGCATTGCGCATCATCATGGAACGTGAACGCGAGATCCGCGCTTTCATACCAGAAACTTTCTGGACCATCGAAGGCACATGGAAAAATGGCTTAACCCTCACCTGCACTGAAGAGCCGCGTGACAAAAAAGAAGTTGACCGCATCCTCGAAGTTGCACGTAAATCCGACTGGAAAGTCGTTGACGTTGAAGAAACTGAACAGAAGAGATCGCCGCGCGCACCATTCATAACTTCCACATTGCAACAAACCGCCAGCTCAAGACTCGGCTTCTCACCTTCGCGCACCATGGGTATAGCACAGAAGCTCTACGAAGCCGGACATATTACTTATATGCGTACCGATTCTACAAACCTCGGCAAACAAGCGATCGAGCAGATCACAAACGCCGTAGAAAAAAACTATGGTAAGGAATATCTGTCATTGCGCACTTTTGCCACTAAGAGCAAAAATGCCCAAGAAGCTCACGAGGCAGTTCGTCCAACTCACGCCAACATCAAGTCCGCTGGTACGACCGACGAACAGAAGCGCCTCTACAAGCTCATCTGGGCCAGAACAATGGCTTCACAAATGACCGATGCTCGCATCGCCCGTACCAAAATCATCGCCAATTTGGCCGGCGCCTCGACAACAAAACCAATCCCAGACTTCACCGCCACCGGCTCGCGTGTCATATTCGACGGCTGGCTGAAAGCCGATCCTGAATCCGTTGGCGAAGAAGTAACCCTACCTCCATGCAAAAAAGACGAGCCCCTTACTCTTGTCTCCATAGACTCGCTTGAAAAACAGACTCAGCCACCAGCTCGCTACACAGAAGCTGGACTCATCAAGGAACTCGAGAAACGTGGTATCGGCAGACCATCAACTTACGCGACCATATCGAGAACCATCGAGACGCGCGGTTACGTCGAAAAAGACGGTCGCTCCCTCAAGCCAACCGATACTGGCGACGTCGTTTCCTCATTTCTTGAAGAATATTTTCCTACTTATATCAGCGACACTTTCACCGCCGAGATGGAAAATGAGCTCGACGAGATCGCCGAGGGCACCCGCGAATACGCCAAAACTTTGCAAAACTTTTACGAACCATTCCACAAAGATGTGAAGTCCAAGGAGAAGATCGCCAAGGCCACCAACCTCGGTAAGGCCGACGACAAACACAAGTGCCCGAAATGTGGCACTAGCATGGACATCAAACTCGGTCGTGGTGGCAAATTCCTTTCATGCTCGAAATATCCGGACTGCGACGGCGCACTTTCTATGGATGGCACCGAATTCAAAAAAGATGAGCCTATCGGCAATGATCCGACGACCGGATTACCAATCTTCGTTTTGAATGGCCGCTTCGGTCCTTACGTGCAGCTCGGCGTAAAACTGCCAAAAACTAAAAAGACGCGTGCGCCAAAGAAAACAGTGACGGTAGAGCCGCCCATCGAAACTCCTGTTCCAACCAAACCCAAAATGGCCTCAATTCCTAAAACCATGGATCCATCGAAAGTCACCGTAGCCGACGCCTTGAAATATCTTTCTCTTCCACGCACGCTCGGTGCCGATCCTAAGACCAGCAAAGATGTCGTGGCCTCAGCTGGACGTTTCGGTCCTTATGTTGTCTCTGATGGTAATTTCCGTTCAATAAAAGTGCCTGATGATGTCTACGAGATCACACTCGAACGTGCACTCGAAATGTTGGCTGTGGCAAAAAAGCCGAGAGGATTTGCAAAAAAGAAAATCTAATTCATCGCCTGAATCCGCAAAATTTATGCGCGCATAAATGAAAAAGAAAAGAGCCACAAGGTGTGAGCGAGGGCTCTCTCCTTGCGGCTCTGGCCGCGAACCGTGAGCTACTTAGCAACTCCAGTACTTCTTGTACTCGTCGGCCCAACCACGTGCCTTCGCCGCGTCGTACATGCGATTGAACTTCTCCTGGGATGCCTTGGCATCGGGGCTGCTGGGTTTGAATAATCTCGTCTCAAAGGCCTGCTGACGGAGATGCATGCCGATAAACTCTCGGATCTTGGTCTTGTCAATGATCAAAACATCTTCAGTAAACAACTCAACCAGGTTCTCGAGTTTCGAGATGGAGTGGCCGTGATCCTTCAGAATCAAACCAACATTCATCTTCATGATTATGGCCGCAGCCGATGTTGCCATGACCCCGGGTATCAGACAGAGGACCCCCTTATGGGTGATATTCTCGGCCGTCCAATACATCCAATCTGGCGCAAAGTCCTGGCGAGCAACGACGTTGAAGATCTCCATCGCGAAGAACAATCCCCAGAATAACACCGCCATCTTGACCGTTCTGTTCGCCCTGGCTTTCCAGAACAAGATTTCCAACGGCTTTTTGAACTCTTCGATGGTAACCAACGCCAACAAACCTTTATCAACTTTCAACTTCATATGATCCTTTCAAGGGACTACTATCGTCTTAGCAAAACGGAACCGTTCGGGTTTTCGACCCTAAGATTCATATTCCTCGACTTTCGGCCAAGGAACACACTCTTTTACGAGTCAGATTTTTCTGCTTTGATCGACAACAATCACCTACTGCTAGTATTATAGCATACATAGGAGCATACTGTCAATACCTCTACCGGAGACCGTTAGAGATTGCCACAAACCGCTACAAACATAGCTTCTACAACGAAAAATCCTTCAGCGAGTACAGATCATCACTTTCTTCGGCCTCCTTGATATCGGCTGGAGCGCGATCATCGATCGGTGCAGAATTTTCTGCCACGACTGGAACTTGGTTAGCAATTGTCGCATTTATTTTTTCAGCACCATTTAACCTTTCCAAAAGCGCTCTCAAATCATCCGGACTGAAGAAATCGATAGTAACCTTACCTCCCTCCTTTCCCTTTTCGATGCGCACACGCGTGCCGAGAGACTCGGTAAAGTTGCGTTCCATTTCCATGATCTGAGGATCTAGATATTTTTCTTTGTTGCGAATACGTTCAGTGGCTACGCGGCGTGACAAAGATTCAGCTTCACGGACAGTAAGCTTCTTGGCCATTATTTCCTTGAACAAAACAAGCTGCTCATCCGGCCTATCGACAAGCATGAGAAGCGGGCGTGTATGACCTTCGGAGATCTTACCTCCTTGGAGAGCGGTGATCATTTCATCTGGCAATGACAAGATACGCATGGAGTTGGAGACATATTCACGGCTCTTACCGACCTTGTCGGCGATCTGTGATTGCTTCAGACCGAACTCCTTGGCCAAACGTTCGAATGAGCGTGCGCGGTCGACAGCGTTCAAGTCCTCACGCTGGAGGTTCTCGATGATAGCCATTTCCAATTTGAGCTGAGAATTCTCTTCGCCGCTTCTGATCAATACTGGAACTTGCGACAAGCCGGCGATCTTCGAGGCACGCAAACGACGCTCACCGGAAATGAGCTCATACTCGACAGACATGCCACCGTGCTCGTGATAAACCTCTTTACGAGTCACCACCAATGGCTGTAAAATCCCGTACATGCGGATGGACTCGGCCAGATCCTTGAGTTTGGCTTCGTCGAATTCGCGACGAGGCTGGTAAGGGTTGGGATTGACCTTTTCGATCTCGATCCAGAAGATGGCGTCATTAACATATGAATTAGACATGGCAATATCATAACATTTTTAGCTATTTGGCCTGGTATTGACATTTAGCCTATAATAATGGTATACTACTAGACGGCCATAAATAGCGGTTTTTCAGCAGAGCGCAGAGAAACACAAAACGCAGAACTTTAACATCAACAAAAAGGTGCAGGAGCGCAAGGCGCAAATCCTGGCCAAAGAAAGGACGAATGTGACTATCACAATCGTATGGAGCAAAGAAGGTGGCAACGAGGCGAAGAAGTCCGACTTCCAGTCCCCCGACGCCGCGTTAGTTTACCTCAATCAGTTCCTAAAAAAACTGGGGTTCCGGTGGGAAATCGTCGTCAATGACGATACGGAACTGAAAGTCGTGAAGTACGTTGGTTACCACAACACTTTGCGAATGATCTGTACTGGCAACGCCGAAGAGATCGGCTTGGCACGAGCAACCATCAAGCCAGTGGAACCACAGATGTTCATCCCCTAACAAGGAGGGAAAAATGAGAGCTGATTTGTCAACGTTGCCGCCGGAGTCGCTCCAAAAGATCAGACAGTTGATCAAAGAGCGGCGCGACATTGTGGAAAAGAAGATTGCGGGAATCTTGGTCTCATTGAGAGATCCGCAAAGGACTGGTCGGCATGACTTCCAGGTGACCAACTTCACAGCGCCGAAGATCATCAAGGAACTATGCGCCGACGATCCGGGTCTCTTAGTCTGTGTCAGCGAACAGGAACTTGGACAAGTCGTCGAGGGGTTACTCAAGATCGTTTAGCAACCGCCGGTTGTACGAAAATCCGTACGCTGGCGGATTTTCTTTTTACCAAAGTGCGTGGCGGCCTTATCATGCCTTTGACTTATTCGAATTTTGATATAAACTTTGATGGCACCTTAAAGTGATAGGCTCATAAGGACAGGCCGGGATGGCGGAATTGGTAGACGCACACGACTCAAAATCGTGCGGAGAAATCCATGGGAGTTCGATTCTCCCTCCCGGCACATTTGGAATATTGATCTCACGATGAAAGAAAAAACTAAAATAGTGGTAATCTTAGGGCCAACAGCTACCGGCAAAAGTGACTTAGCGGTGGAATTGGCACTTTGGATAAAAGAAAATAAGATCGGCGG
Organism: uncultured bacterium; assembly: GCA_903826185.1. Classification (GTDB taxonomy): domain Bacteria; phylum Patescibacteriota; class Minisyncoccia; order Phycocordibacterales; family PALSA-1337; genus C7867-002. Next base: position 12,796 of record CAIKDL010000076.1, read on the forward strand.
ATACAAAGGCGCCGAGATTATCTCCGCGGATTCGCGACAAGTATATAAAGGTTTGGACATCGGAACTGGAAAGATAACTGCGGATGAAATGCGCGGTATCCCCCATTATTGTTTGGACATAGCAGATCCGGTTAGTAGTGACAACGGCAGCGACGGCCAACACGAACGCTTCACAGTTGTGGATTGGAAGAAACAGGCCGAATCAGCGGTCGGCGATATAAGCGCTCGTGGGAAATTGCCCATAGTCTGCGGCGGCACAGGATTTTATATCTCAGCACTGATCGATGGAATCGAATTCCCTGACGTGGAAATGGAAGCGCCTCATGTCATAGAAAAACTCAAGAGCTTAGAGGAAAAGTCAGTCGAGGAGCTTTTTGTACAGTTGCAAAAGGCGGATCCAAGTCGCGCCAAAGACATGAAGAGTGGAAACGGTGGCGATTCGATGAATAAGAGGCGCCTGATCAAAGCCCTGCTGATAGCTGGCGAACTTGGCGCGGTGCCGAAATTAAAGAAAGCCGAGCCGACCTATGATCCGGTGATCATTGGGCTTATCCTGCCAGATGAAGAATCGAAAAAGCGCATAAAGGCACGCCTCATAAAAAGGCTTGATGGCGGCATGATAGAAGAGGCTAAAAAGCTGCATACCAACGGATTGACATATGAGCGCATGGATGAGCTTGGACTCGAATACCGATATCTTGCGAAGCTCTTGCATGGTGAACTTACGCACGAGCAACTGATAGAGACTTTATCAACAAAGATCTGGCAATACGCGCGCCGACAAAAGACCTGGTTCAAGAGAGATGATCGAATAGACTGGTTTGCTCCGACAGATCTCGATAAGATCAAAGAAAAAATAAAGGGTATGCAATAAAAAAACACCCGCTTCAAGCTTATAGCCGAAGTCGGGTGTTGTGTGATCGAATAGGATCAAGGGGTCTTAGCAGGCAAAGCTGCTGCTGGTTTTTTCGCGCGCGATCGGTCTGCCGTCGGCTCACGATCGGACTTGGAATCATGAATGATCTTCTTCTGCTTGCGCAGCCAATCGAAAACATAGATGAGCACTCCATCATCCGGTCGAGCATTGGGGATCTGCTTCACCAATTTCAGAGAGGCAACTCCGGTCTGGAACGCTGTCGAGCATAATACCTCGATGAAGTCGATAGTATCATGGACGAACGGCTCCCCATTTTCCAATCTGACATGAACCTCTTCGACGTCACCTTCCTTGTCCAGAGAAACCCAGATGTTGCCGCCATGAGCACATGTGGCGCTGGGTTTGAATGCGTGATGTACCGTATGCCGATAAGTCGTCGACGGCATCTTCAAGAACATCACACCGTGTTTATTAGCGAGGCGCAGCTCTTCCTGCAGCCGCGCTATCTGGTTCCTGAGGAACTTCGGGTCATCGGATGGATCTACTTCTCCACAAGTTTTTTCTGGTTTTTCATTCAAATCAAGGAGCCTCCATTCTCCGCTGTTGATGTTACCTTAAATGAGGGGGCTGTCAATCAGGGACGATTCAAATATTTCTTCCCTTTCAATTTTTCCGGCAAATACGACTCTGTGGCGGCGTTCTTATCGGCGTTTGGATATTTCTCATAGTCCTTGCCATAACCGAGATTTTTCATAAGCTTAGTCGGAGCATTGCGAATCTTGAGCGGAATTGGAATATTACCAAGCTTGCGTACGTCTTCTTGTGCACTGCGTAATGCGTCGTAGGCGCTACGATCTTTCGCTGCCAAAGCCAGATAAGCTGTGCCGTGCACGAGGTTAATAGCAGCTTCTGGCATGCCGATAGACTCTACTGCACTGAAAACTTCATTGGCCACAACCAACGCCGTCGGCTGTGCCAGTCCGATATCTTCAGAAGCGAATATAACCATGCGCCTAGCGATGAATTTCGGATCTTCACCACCTTCGATCATCCTGGCTAGATAATATATCGCCGCGTCAGCATCACTTGCACGCATGCTCTTTATGTACGCCGAGATAGTATCGTAATGTTCCTCACCTTTCTTATCGAAACGAATGAAGGCGTGCTCGAAAGTATTTTTGAGATTTTCCAGAGTAATCGAACCATAAAGCTGCTTGGTGTTTTCGATGGCGGTGATGGCGATACGTGCGTCGCCATTTGCCAGACCGACCAGCCAATCCAATGCGTCCTTTGGAATCTTAACTTTTGTGCGTGCTAAGATCTTCTTGATATCGACCTCATCGAGTGGCTTCAACACAAAAACCCTACATCGTGAAAGAAGCGCCGAGATAATCTCGAATGATGGATTTTCTGTGGTCGCACCTATAAGTGTGAGTTTACCGCTTTCCACAAATGGCAATAAGAAATCCTGTTGCGCTTTATTGAAACGATGAATCTCATCCAAAAAAAGGAGCTTCGGTCGTTGGTCGAGCAAAGTGTCTGACTCTTCGATAATCTTCCTGATATCATCCTTACCAGCCGAAACTGCCGAAAGCTCATAGAGCCGCGCATCTAAGGCGCGTGCGTATATACGCGCGATAGTGGTCTTGCCGACACCTGGCGGTCCCCATAGAATGAATGAAAAAAGGCGCTTATCCTTTATGGCCAATGAAAGCGGTTTACCAGGACCAACTAAATGCTCTTGACCAACAAATTCCTTGAGTGACTGTGGACGGATTTTATTGGCTAGTGGTTCCATTTTGTTTGGCAGAATTTGCGACCGTTCGCCACGCGCGAGCTAATATTTCCTGATAACCCCCTTCACGATCGCCGCAACATTGAGACTGCTCTCTGGATATATCGGCTTATAATTCTTGTTGGCAGGCTCTAAGAAAGCCGCACCGGACTTCTTGTCTTTGCGGAAATACTTCATAGTCCAACCACCATCGACTTCAGCAATGACGATATCGCCTATCTTCGGCTCATCTTTGCGTTCGGCGATGACCAAGTCGCCTTCTTGTATACCAGCATCGATCATAGAATCACCTTTGACTGTGAGCAAGTAAGTTGCCGACTTATTTTTTATGAGATAATCCTCTAGATTGATAGTATCAAGCACAGCCTCTTCGGCCACCGAAGGAAAACCGGCTTCGACCAAACCAAGCATCGGTACCTCCCCAAGCAAACTGTTCGGAAAAAGACGGCCGCGAGAATCTTTGCCAAGCGCACCTTCATCAACCAGCTTGTTCACCAGTTTGTGTACAGCATTCTTGGACTTAAAACCGACAATCTTCATGATCTCGGTGTAAACCGGCATGCGCTTATTATTCCTATAAAAATCGAGGATCTTTTGTTTGTAATTATTGGTCATAGGAATAAGACCGAGACGAAACTGAATGAATCTTTCAGCCACTGAAGCCTGCTCGGTGCTAGGTGTCTGAGTTGTGATGTCAGGATCTTGTGCATGTGCGCCTCGCGACGGTAAGACAAACCATGGATGATCTTCAGGTCGATCTCACGGTTCAAACGTTCAATCTCCATGCGGATGACTTGTATTGTTCGATGTCTGCTCATGCATGTATTATAGGTGAACGCACGTTCACCTTGCAAGGGGTGGGGTGTGGATAAGTTTTTAGCGATTTGCAACTGTAAGGTATCCCTTTTCTTAGACAACTAGTCTCTCTTGCATTGTATTGTAATCTGTTTCGTACTGGCGCGCAAATTTTCTTGGTGGCATACCTAATGATGTGTGTATACGTTGGTTATTGTAATAATACATCGACCTGTATAATTCAGCGGTCAGCTCTCCCAATGTGGCAAACCGGTTAACATCTCCACTGACCTTCCCGGCTTACGAGAGAAGGTTGTTCATTAAGTATTCAGCCGCAGGAAATTGATCTATCTGGATACTGACCCGCCAAGCACGCAGAAACCTTTACCAGGATCTGCGTGTTTTTATTATCATTCTTAATGGCGGGCGATCGAGGAATCGGTCACGAGTTTCCTCGCTGCAGCTCGGAACTCTCGACCCCGACTCGCGGCTCGTCCTTCTGGACTCGCTCGCTCCGTCTTTCTCTTCCTCTACCTCCACGCACTGATGCTCCACTCGAAAGCCATTAAGGCTTTCTCGCGGATCATTGCGGGCGATCGAGGAATCGAACCTCGGACAGCGGTTTTGGAGACCGCAGTTATACCACTTAACTAATCGCCCTTGTAAACAAACCACAGTATACAAGACGAAAACATAATTGAGAAGCGGCTTTCGGAGGACGCGAAGGCGATTCCTCAAATCATCCTGGAGATAACCAAGAACGAGACGCGGCACCAGCGGGTGCCAACGTCGTTTGCTTCGCAATTGTATTCTTGTCGCTTTTATTTCTTAGCCTCCTTGAAAACGACGTGCTTGCGCAACTTGGCGCTGTATTTCTTGAGTTCGATCTTACGCTCAACTAACTTCTTGTTCTTGCGCGTCCAATAGACCTCGCCAGTGGACTTATTTTTCAATTGGATTAATGAATCTTGTGACATGTTGGGTCGTTTTTTACCTTAGTTAATGAGCCTGTAATATAACCTATGCGTGACAAAAATGCAAATCCCTCCACTAAACAAAAAAGCCTGCCGGGGCGCATGAACGTAGTACACTAGACTCGTTCACGCACCCCTAGCAGGCCCTCACCTCACCGCACAGCAAGCTGACTCAACCTTTGGCAATCGGACCAGACGACGATGCACTGGCCATTAGTGTAAGTCACTGACCGGAGACGGCTCCAATCAATACCATCAGACCACGCCTGATGCGTCCAATTGGACACCATGCCTTCGGCGTATGCGCGCAAGACATCCTGGTTTTGGATGTAGTCGACAAGGTTGTTCGTGGTGACCCGGTCACCAGTGACGACGATCTTGCCGACCTTGCTCTTGGCACTAATGCCGCCAATCGTGTAATCGGCACCGAAGATCGGCCCGGCGAATATCAGCGCAACCACAATACCAAACAACTTCGTGAACGGATTTTTCATTTTTTCTCCCGATTTTCTGATTTTACCGCATTATTATCCGATTCGCGCCCAGTCCCATATTATGCCCAAATCCTAGTAGATCAAAGATCACCGGACTCGAGACTGTGGCTTTCAAGGTGCGAAATAGGGCCTTTTTATGCAATTGGCCCTTACTGAGAAAGACGCTATCACAGTTAAAGCTATCTGTCAATATAGCCCAAACAGTAGAACGAGCCTACAATAAGACTATGAAAAGCCTCACCCAGTGGATATCCAGTCGCCGTTTTCCATATGACCCGCTCATCACGGTAGAGATATCTAGGTCGTGTCTATTGAATAATTTGAATGAATTCAGAAAGATCGCTCCATGGAAAGATCCGAAAAACCGCATCGGCATGGTTGCTCCAGTCTTGAAGAGCAATGCCTACGGCCACGGCATCATAGAAGTTGCTGGTATACTGGAAAAAGAAAACTGGGCGCACGGACCAGATCGGGGACATAGAATCCCCTTTTTTGTGGTTGATTCATATTACGAAGCGGCGATACTCCGCGCACATGGTATCAAGACCCATATCTTGATCATCGGCTACACGCGACCAGAGACCATCCGTTCGTCTAGAGGACAGAATACTGCTTTCGCCGTGACTAGCATGGAGATGTTGAAAAAGCTCGGCGGTATCAAATATGCTCCATGGGACTGGGAAACTGGAGGAGGAAATGGAAAGATCGGCATGTACATTCCAAGGATGAGAAGAGCCCATCGCATCCACCTCAAGATAGATACAGGAATGCATCGCCAAGGCATAATGCCGAGCGAGATAGACGAGGCCATGGAGTTCATCCGTAATAGCCCGTCAATCATATTGGAAGGTATATGTTCGCACCTAAGCGACGCTGACAACAAAGATGATTCATTCACAGAGTCTCAAGTTGGAATTTGGAACAAGATTGTTAAACAATTAAAGCATGAATTCAATTCAATAAAATACGTGCACCTAAGTAACACCGACGGCCACAATTTTTCTAGCGACATAAACGCTAACGTCTCTCGTCTAGGTCTTGGTCTCTATGGCCTCACACAGAATCCGGTAATAACCAGCAAATTGGATATTCGACCGGTTTTGGAAATGAAGACTATTATAACCGGCACAAAATCTTTGAAGGCCGGCGACCACGTCGGCTACGGCGATGCTTTCACGGCACCAAAAGATATGATTGTCGCTACCATACCGGTTGGTTACTCTGAAGGACTAGATAGGCGCTTGTCGAACGTGGGTTCGGTCCAAGTAGCTCCCGGAAAAGGTGGTGGAACAACTTTGAAGACTTGTCCGATAGTTGGCCGTGTCAGCATGAATATATCCAGCATAGACGTATCTTTGGTGACCAAAGTAACTTTGGAAGATAAAGTTGTTGTGATCAGTAAAGATCCTGGTGACCCCAACTCTGTCGGATCAATGGCGAAGCTTTGTAATACTATTCCTTATGATATCGTCGTAAAAATACCCGCGCATCTTAGGCGAGTTGTGGTTGATTAAAATTCTGTGCGCAGGGCAGGATTTGAACCTGCGTAGCCCATAGGGCGATAGATTTACAGTCTATTGCAATTGACCGCTCTGCCACCTGCGCAAATAACTACTCAAAAGGGCAACCTTGTAAGAGTTTAGCAGATTTTGGCTTTAGAACAAGGCCTGGTCTGATGATGGTGGTATGAGGTAGGCACACACCCCTTGGGCATAGTTGGTACTTTGACCGGATTTCGGCCAAAGTTACGATGTACCAAAAGTGCATGTACTCCTCCACCAAGAGGCGCTGCCGATTCCGCACCCAACTAAAGGTAATTACTTGATATCCTTAACAACCTCACCATTCCCAACCATCACAGAGCTCCCACTCTTGCGGCGGCGTCGAGAAGACTCCCCTTTTTGTGCGACAAAATCGAATTCCATGGCACCACCAGCTCCGGCACCACCCTTTTTGACGGAAACATCGATCCTACCACCAGGACCAACTTCTTGACCGATTAACAACTTCGCCACCGGCGTCAAAATCTTATTCTGGATCAAACGCTTGAGAGGACGTGCGCCGTACTGCGGGTTGTAACCTTCCTTGGCCAGATAATCCAAAACTTCATCAGACAAAGCCAACGCAACGCCCTTGTCCGCCAAACGCTTCACCACCAGGTCAACCTGTATAGTCACGATCTTTCGGATAGCCTCAGGCGACAATATATCGAAGATAATAGTGTCATCAACACGATTCAAAAATTCCGGACGGAAATAATCTTTGAGCGAAGCAGTGACCTTAGCCTTAGTCGCCTCGTAGTTGTCATGATCGCTGGTTTTCTGATTGCTGGTAAAGCCAAGCTTTTCCATGCGCTCGATATGCTGTGCACCAATATTTGAAGTCATGATAATCACAGAGTTGCGGAAATTCACGACACGACCTTTTGAATCTGTGAGACGACCATTATCCAAAACCTGAAGCAAGATGTTGAAAACTTCCGGATGAGCCTTTTCGATCTCATCGAACAAGATTACCGAGTAAGGACGATGACGGACAAGCTCAGTCAAACCACCACCTTCATCGTGACCAACATATCCTGGAGGTGAACCGATGAGCTTGGAGACAGAATGCTTCTCCATGAACTCAGACATGTCTACACGGATCAGAGCCTTCTCGTCATTAAACATGAATTCTGCCAAAGCTTTGGTGAGCTCAGTCTTTCCTACGCCAGTCGGGCCCAAAAATATAAATGAACCAATCGGCCTGTTCGGATCGGCAATGCCAGCGCGCGAACGACGGATGGTGTCAGCGATCTTGGTGACAGCTTCATCCTGGCCAACGATGCGCTTTCTCAAATCATCCTCCATGCGTACCAACTTCTTGGCTTCGGATTCAAGCATGCGCGAAACCGGAATGCCAGTCCAGCGCGAAACAACCGCGGCAATATCCTCGGAATTTATCTCTTCTTTCAGGATGCGGCGAGACGACTGCAGCTTCTTCAAGCGTTTAGCCTTTGACTCCAAATCTTTTTCGAGGGCCGGCAAACGCCCATAACGAATCTCGGCGGCCTTCGCAAGGTCTACGCGCGCCTCGGCCATATCAGCTTCGATACGAATAGCTTCAATCTCCTTCTTTATACGTTTGATATCGGTAATGGTCTCCTTTTCATTTTTCCATTTGAGTTCAAGCTCAGAAGTGCTCTCTTTCAAGTCAGCAATCTCTTGCTCGATCTTGGCCATACGAGCTTTGGCGACTTTATCAGTCTCTTTTTTCAATGCTTCGCGTTCGATTTCCAAACGCATGATCTTGCGACGAGTTTCCTCGAGCAAAGGCGGCATATTCTCAAGAGAGATGCGCAATGACGAAGACGCCTCATCGATAAGGTCGACGACTTTGTCCGGTAAAAATCTATCAGTAATATAACGGCTGGCCAGGTTTACTGCGGCAACAATAGCATCGTCAGTTATATGAACGCCGTGGAAAAGTTCGTACTTCTCTTTCAGGCCGCGCAAAATAGCGACAGCATCATCAAGTGATGGTTCAGATACATGAACTGGTTGAAAACGGCGAGTCAAAGCCGGATCCTTCTCTATATATTTCTGATATTCCTTGATAGTCGTAGCACCAATAGCACGAAGCTCGCCACGCGACAAAGCCGGCTTCAACATATTCGACGCGTCCATGGAACCTTCAGAAGCGCCAGCACCGACGATGGTGTGGATCTCATCAACGAACAAGATGATCTTACCATCAGACTTTTCCACTTCTTTCAAGATATTTTTGAGACGCTCTTCGAATTCACCGCGATACTTTGTACCGGCGATGAGTGAACCGAGATCGAGCGAAACAAGTTCTTTATCTTTCAGAGATTCAGGAACATCGCCTTGAGCCATTCTTAGGGCCAAACCTTCGACGATAGCAGTCTTACCAACGCCGGCCTCACCGATCAGGATCGGATTGTTCTTGGTGCGACGCGAGAGGATCTGGATGATGCGCATGATCTCATCATCGCGGCCAATCACTGGATCAAGACGATTTTCATGAGCCAACTTGGTCAAGCTGCGCGCGTATTTGTACAGCGTGCGGAATTTCTTTGGTTGACTGTCCTTTGATGGTGGATTTTTCTTGAGCTCTTCTATGACACGCGAAACTTGTTCTCTGTCGATCTTGAAACGTCCCAAGATATCACGAGCTGTGCAAGGTACATCGAACAAAGACAAAAACAAATGTTCTGTAGAGATGAATTCATCTTTCAATGTTGCCGCAACCTTAACGGAATTATCAAGAACTTGCGCCAAATCCGGAGTTAGATATATCTGATATGATGGCGACAAAACATTCGGACCTTCAGGAGCTTCGATGTGCTCAAGTGTAACATCCGTCAACATCGGAGTATCCACTTCAAGTTTATCCAAAATAGACGCCACCATACTTTCTTCTTGTAGCAAAAGGGCGATCAAAAGATGCACCGGATTTACGTGGTTTTGACCACGTTCAATGGCCATTTCATGCGCTCTACGCAAGGCTTCTCGGGCTTTTGTGGTTAGTTTGTTGATTGGAGGCATGAGAATATAATAATACAAAAAACGATATATGGCAACTAGAGAGGTGTTAATAAGGCAAATTTATTACTTCGCCACCTTGACCGCTTCTTCAAAAGCGATTGAGAGCAGTTTGGATGCACCATCGGCACCCATAGTGACGCCGTAGAGCACCCCGGCGCGTGACATGGTCTCGCGATTGTGAGTAATGAGGATGAGCTGCGATTGTCTGGAAAGATTTTCAATCATGTCGCTGTACTTCCTCGAGTTGGCTTCATCGAGGGCGGCATCAGTTTCATCGAGGATGATAAATGGTGGCGGATTGACTTGAGAGATAGCAAACAAAAGCGCTATAGACGTAAGTGCGCGCTCACCACCGGAAAGCATCATTAAGCCTTTCACTTTCTTGCGCGGAAGACTGACGTTAACATCGAGACCTTCTGGACCATCTTCTTGATCTCCGTCGCCCGCTCCGCCAATTTCACCAAGACCGGCAGAATCTGAAGACATATCACCAGACAATGCATCACCAAGACCTTCAAGATCACTCTTTCTACGCCTGCGTACTTCCTTCACAACCGTAAGTTCAGCGCGACCGCCACCGAACATCAGCTCGAAATATTTCTGGAATTCGGCGTTAATCTTGATAATGCCGCTCTTGAATTCCACATCGATGCGCGTATTTAGCTCAACAATGAGAGTCTCAAGTTCTTGTTTGGCTTTTTCCAGATCATTGAGCTCGCGCGCAAGGAATGCATCGCGCTCTTCAGTCTCCCTGTATTCCTTCATAACTTCCGCGCCTCCACCGGCACCGGCATCTTCCAGACGAATTTTGAGCTTCTCTATCTGTTTACGGCGGCCTTCTTGGTCAGTGCGCGTTGCGGCATTTGTAGCATCCACCGAAGCAGCGACCTGGTTTTTGTAGTCGAGAGCTTCCCTGCCAGCCATTATTCCAGCTTCACCAAGCTCATGCTTCAAGGCTTCCTCATCGCGCAAAACAACATTGAGCTTGTTGGTTAAATCAGTGATAGTGTTGCGCACCTCGTTTTGGCGAGCGATCACGCGAAAGACTTCTTTTTCAGCGTCACGGTTCGTATCCTTCTCTTTTTCAATGACCTTTCGAAGCTCATTGTACTCATGAGTAAGCTTATTCTCTTGATCAGCCAGGTCCTTGAGTTTCGTATCGTGCTCACTTTTCTCTTTGGAAAGTTTGGCAATTTCCACTTCAGCATCGGCAATCATGGCCGAGTCATTGATAGAATGGTGCTTGGAAATGAAAGCTTTCAGAACACGCACTACCTCATTGAAAAGATGCTTCACATCGGCCACAGAACTGAATGATTCAATGGTGCCAACCATCTCCTCTACATCCTTCAAGTAAACAGTCTTGAACTCTTCTTTCTTCTGTTTATCTTTCTCTTTTTCGATGGCGCGCCTATTGGCGGAGATTTCACCTTCGATACGACCGAGCTCACGCACACCCTGATCTTTTTCATTACGAACATTGGCGATGCTGTTTTCCAGAGTAATGACGGCTTCGCTCTTGGTGTCCTTGCCTTTCGAAGAAGCCAAGATGGCCTTCGAATTTTCCAGTGCATGATCAAGATCGGCCAATTCTTTTTTAGGCGCCGTCAATTCATGAGACAACCTCGCCTTTTCGGTGTTAACATAGCTCTCTTCGATTGCAAAATATTCTTTATATATAGCAATGAGTTCGCGGCGCATCTCCTCGGCTTTTTCAACCTTCTCAACTTGTTTCTTCAAGAAGCGCAAATGAGGCGCGATCTCGCGACGCAAAGATTCGACCTGCTTCATATTCTCATCGGTCTTCTCTAACTTGCGAATGCTCTCCAGCTTTTTCCATTGATAGATCTTGAGGCCCAAGGCGTCTTCGATCATCTCGCGTCGCTCGCGGATATTGGCGGAAAGGATGCGATCGGCTTCACCTTGAGAAATGATGTGATGACCCGTCGCGCCAATGTGCGCACCAGCCAACATCTCCACCACATCTTTCAGGCGAACTTGGCTGCCATTCAAAAGGTATTCGTTGGCATTGTCACGATGCACCACGCGCTCAATAGTTACTTCATCAAAATCTATGGTCGGAAAAATCCTGCGCGAATTATCGAAGGTCAGCTTCGCGTGCGCTCGGTTTGCGCGACCACCTGAACTTCCAAAACCACCCTGGCCACCAGCGTCACCTCCGCCACCATTCCAAATCATGTCTTCACCGCGTTTACCGCGCAAAGATTTTATGGATTGTTCGCCGAGTACGAATCTGAAAGCTTCAGCCACGTTGGATTTACCAGAACCGTTCGGACCGACTATGCCGGTTATCGCCGAGGTAAAATCAAGCGTCGCCTTTTTGGCGAACGATTTGAAACCGGAAAGCTCTAGGGATTTGAGATACATTTTATGTGTGGCAGCTTTGCTGTTTATTGTGGATATATTATAGCAAAAAATCTATGAAAGGTTGTTGTTAAGACCCTAGGACGCATGCTTTCCCGCGCACTATGGAAAAACGACGAAATTTTCGTCATTTTCGTGACTCTAGTTTGGTCTATTTTTAGGCCCGAGTTACGCGACGTTTTTGACGAATTTTTCGTCGAATTTGCATAGTCTCTCGAAATGTATGTGCCGACCATCCAGAAGTCCTCACATGTAGTTTTACCACCCCTTAGCGTCAAGTGCTTTTTCAGCAGCCTTCTGTTCGGCATCTTGCTTACTTGGGCCAGAACCAGTCGCGACTTGCACATCACCCAAGAAAACTCCCAAAGTAAATTGCTTATCATGATCCGGACCAACTTCCTTCAAAGTCTTGTACGAAGGAGTAAGCCCAACTTTTTCCTGCGCTCTTTCCTGGAAACGACTCTTGGCATCAAGCCAAAGTTTTTTGGAAACGATTTCATCTATATCCAAAATATCGAGCAAATGATCAGCAATAAAGTTCGCGGCGGCATTGTAGCCCTGATCGAGATATATGGCACCGATGACAGCTTCGACGGCATTTGCCAAGATGATCGAACGTGCACGGCCTTTGTCTTTGGACTCGCCACGAGACAACATAATAAAATCATTCAAAGCGATATGCTCGGCCACCTTCATGAGACTGTTGGCATTCACTAGAGCTGCACGATATGCAGTTAAATCACCTTCGGCGCGATGCGGAAATTTTCGAAAAAGAAAACTGGTAATAATCAGCTCCAAAACAGCGTCACCGAGAAACTCCAAACGTTCGTTGTGTTCGAATCCAGCGCCTTTGTTCTCATTCAAAAAAGATCGGTGCGTGCAAGCTGTGCGCAATAAAGAGATGTCGTTGAATTCAACACCTATTTGCTTAGCCAGTTTTGCTATGTCGCTTTTCATTATTAAAAATTTCGCACTTTAGGCCTTACGCTTTGCACCTTGCACCTAACTCAACATCGTCACAGCCTTGGTCACGATTGGTAAGATGTCATTGTAAAAATTCAGCTCCAAGATATCAGAAAGCTTAAACCACTTAGCATCATCGAGACCAGGCTTCTTAACCAAGGTAAGCGTTTCGAAGACTGATTCCGCCATATAATAATGCACTTGCTTGCGAAGCTTGCCGATCTCCGGATCATTGGCGATGTATTCGTTGTTGCCAAGGTCAGCCTTTATCTCGACATTCAGTCCAATTTCTTCTTTCACTTTAGCAATGGTGCCATCTTTCGGATCTACACCTTCTGGAATCTTACCCTTGGACAAAGTCCAATGACCGAAGACGTCATGCACAAAAGCTAGATATACCTCTTTACCATTTTTCGCATAGACGACCGCACCGCCGAGGTGCTGAATTGGCATCTTCTCATATGGAACCTCTGGGATCTTTTTCTTGGCTGGAGTGGCGTCTTTACCAGGTTCACCAAGCTCTTTGTAGACCGCCCCGAGCACACCATTCACAAAGCGTCCGCTGGTCTCGCCTCCAAAAGTCTTAGCCAATTCGATAGCTTCGTTGATGGCAACTTTGGCCGGCACTTCATCACGATCAGCAAAAAGCAATTCGTAAAGACCGACACGCAAAACATTACGATCGACTGGAGAGATCTTATCTAACGGCCAATCCGGGGCGGCCTTAACCATGATGTCATCGATCTCTGTGCGCTTGGCGACAATACCTTTGAATAATTCTTCAATAAACGAAACATCCGCAAGTCCAGGAGCAAATTCCTTGACGTCACGAGTTATGATAGCTGTAGCTTTTTCATCATGCTGGCCAGCCACATCCCATTCGAAGAGAGCCTGTAAGACTATTGAACGTGATAGGTGTCTATTTGCCATTTTGATGAAAGAACGATTTTAGTTAAACTCTAAATCCTAAATTCTAAACAAACTCAAGATTCAATGTTCAAGTACACACACTGACTACCCGACGAATCACTTACGCTAACTACTTCGCGGCGACCTTCTTCTTGGCTTCTGACTTCTTGGCCTTAGCTGCTACCTTGGCAGCCAAATCTATAACTACACGACCATTGTAAGACCCGCAATTCATGCAGACACAGTGGCTCTTATGAGGAGCGCCACACTTCTCGCACTTCGAAACACGCACTGCGTCGAGGGCGTGATGAGAGCGTCTATTGTTGCGGTGTGACCGCGTTGCACGCATTCGGTTTACCATGGACAGTAGTATTGCATATTATTTAAAGTGGCGCAAGATGGCAAACTATGTTATATTTTTTTGGTAAGTTTTTCGCGAAAACGCGCGCGCCCATAGCTGTTTTGGTAGATATACAGACATGGGTGGCACAAAGTGAGTTAGTTGATTGAAAAATTATATGCGCCATAGCTGTTTTGGTAGAATGCAGCTTAGCGTAAATGCGCCCATAGCTCAGCTGGTAGAGCAGATCCCTCTTAAGGATAAGGTCGTAGGTTCGATCCCTACTGGGCGCACAACGTAGTCAGCCGGCCCCATGAAGCCTAAACGGCGCACAAAATTGGTTAGCCGGCCCCATGAAGCCTAAACGGCGCACAAGTGAGCCAGTCCATGAAGCCTAAACGGCACACAGATAAATAAAATTTATAATACATTGACTTGCGTGTCATTTTCTGTCAATGTAAATTTTGGCGTAGTTGGCGTAGTTGTTTGACAATTTCGTGAAATTTAGTAACTGAAACCAAATCTCAAAATAATAAGGAGGTGGCATGAATGCCCCCGCTCAAACGGTAAAGACTCACCGGATCAGCATTCGTGAAGAGAAACGCCTCTGGCTTTATCTCATCGCGCAACTGATCTCGCTCACTTTCACATTGCTGCAAAACGCAGCGTTGTGTAGGTGGGCCGTAGAGAAAGTCGGTAAAGCCAATTCCGGACCGGTCGTAGGTCTGATATCGGCTCTCGGCTTGGTGCTTGGAGCATTGCTGGGACCAATCTTTGGCCACATCATCGATCGATCCAATAAGCATCGCGTACTTCTGTTAACCTCCAGTCTCGGATTCGTACAGGCGGCTCTTCTGAGTTACTTGTGCTACATCAACAGACTAACGTTGGCAGGAGTATATCAGTTGGCATTGTTCGGCAGCCTTATCAGCGCTGCCGACGTCGTGATCCGTAATGCCTACGTGAGACACATCGTCGAAGAACACAATGTGCATCGTGCCGTAGGATTCTTCGTCACGTTGTATAACTTCGCCTTGATGTTAGGACCAGGTCTCGTAGACGTATTGCTCAAGCACTTCGGCTTCGCCGGAGTCTTCGGACTGAACGCTTTGTCGTTCCTGGTCCTCTTGGCTTTAGTCTGGAACATCGCCGTTCCGCATGTCAGCGCTAAGAACGAACGAGTAATGAGCTTAAGCCAACATCTGCGCAAAGGTGCGCGATATGTGTTCATTGAAGATTCTCAAGTGAGAACATGCATCATCCTAATCGCTCTCATGAGCATATTCGGAATGACCTGCAACTCGATGTTGTCAGTCATCTCCGCCAACATGTTCAAAGACGATCGAAGCACTTTCGGTCTCTTGGCACGCACTCTGGGATTGGGGTCCTTGGTCGGTTCTGTCCTCACCATCGCTTTTTCGAAGCGTTGGCCACGGACATTCATCGTCGGCGGCTTATCGATCCTCGGGCTATCACAATGTATGCTTTCTCAACTAAGCATCGTTTGGCAAGGTCAGGTGGCCTTGTTCATGGTTGGCGTCGGATTGATGATGTGCTTCTCAACGACCCAGTCACTGATACAAACGCTCGGCAGTAAAAAACATGAGTTGCCAGGCACAACGATCGGTTGGAGAAACTCCGCGTTCTTCGGAGGCTGGATGCTCGGATCCTACATCCTGGGTCACGTCGCCAAGATGTTCGGCTGTCCCCAAATGCTGCTCTCAAGCGGCTGTGCCATGGTCATGGTCGGCATCATTATCCTAGTCGTCAATCCCGACCTCACTGTTCACAAAGAATAGTTCGTCACAAATCATCCCGCTAGCCTCACTTGTTTCGAGGCTGGCGGGAATTTTTTATGTCAATATTTATATTAAATTTATATAATAAACGAGACAAAAGTTAGTTTTTGTTATAAACTGAGCCGCAAGCGCCGGGGTGGCGAAATTGGTAGACGCACGTGGCTTAGGACCACGCGGAGCAATCCTTGGAGGTTCGAGTCCTCTCCCCGGCACAAAACGAACGAAGAGAGTTTTATACCGATTTTTAGCAATTTTTAGGCCTTATTTGGGCCGTGTTTGGGTATTTGATAACACCTTGACTTTTTGTACCAAATATGGTAGACTTATCGGTGAAGCAGTTCCCTGTGTCTGCGTGGTAAAACTACAAAGATATAGGCGTTGACAATTGAATATTGCCAATAAACAAACGATCGAAAATCAACAATGAGCTGTGCCCGAAAGGCCAGCTATAAGGAGGCCATAATATGGCAACTACAGCAACACTACCTGGCGCACCCGCACCAGCAGCAAGACCGCAGAAAAAGAAGGGCCCGCCGCCATTAATCTTGCCGAAAGCGCGCAAGGTCAAGAGGGCACCCGGTTCCAGCGGTTTGGCACCAGATCCAAAACCGTTGCTACCAGTTAAGAAGAACTCGGACCTAGGAATAGGGGCGCTCGTCGTCAATATCCTTCTAGCGCTCGTGGTCATCCTGGTAGTCGGTGTGGTAACCCGGTTCATCACAGATGAGCCGATGTTCTACGTCACCGTGCCACTCTTGGTAACTTGGGGATTGTTCG